>DATNDQ010000163.1:0-2494 GCA_035553475.1 Gemmatimonadales bacterium | reverse complement strand
TCCGCGAACATCACGGACGCCTCGGGCGCGCGACCGTCCTGGATCGAGCCGTGGACCATTATCTCCCGTGGCGGCTTGAAAATCGTGGTCATGGGCCTCACCACGACGAGCACGCCGACGAGCACGGATCCCCGGAACGTGGCGGGTCTGACCTTCGGCGACCTCGCGACGGCGGTGAAACGCGAGCTCCCCGCGGCTCGGAAGGCGGGGAACTTCGTGATCGTCCTGGCGCACGAGGGTGCGATCTGTGATTCGGGCGCCTGCCACGGCGACATCATCGACCTGGCGCGGCAGCTCGACTCGGGTTCGGTGGACCTGATCGTCGCGGGGCACACGCACCGCCGGGTGGACACGCGCGTGAACGGCATTCCGATCGTCGAAGCCGCCTCGAGCGCCCGCGACGTGGCGGTGGCCGATTTCATCCGTTCCGGGGGCCGGTGCTGCACCGTTCGCACGAAAGTCATCGACGCCTACGCGGATCAGGTCGGGACCGACACCGCAGTGGCCAGTCTGGTCTCGCACGCCCAGGCCCGAGTCGACTCCCTCACCCGCCGCCCCGTCGCCAGCCTCCGGTTCGCGCTCGCCCGGAAGGGTGACGAATACCCGCTCGGTCACCTGATCGCCGACGCGCAGTTGAACGTGGGCCGTGGGGACGTGGCCATCATGAACAACGGCGGCATTCGCGCCGACCTGCCCGCGGGGACCGTCACGTACGGGGACCTGTTCCAGGTCCAACCCTTCGGCAACAAGCTGATGAAGCTCACGATTTCGGGAACCGCCCTTCTCTCGGCGCTCGACTGGGCGGTGGCGGGGGGGCAGGAACGGGCGCAGCTCGGCGGCGTCGAGGTCTGGTACGACTCGCGCAAGGAATCCGGGAAACGGATCACGAAGACCCGGCTCACCAATGGCAGGAAGATCGAGGCCAAGCAGACCTACACCCTGATCGTCAGTGACTTCATGGCGGCGGGGGGCTCGGGATTTGCCATGCTGAAGGGCGTGCCCGCGGCGCCGGTCGGGATCACGGACCTGGATGCCCTCATCTCCTATCTCAAAGTCTTGCCCCAGCCGGTGGATGCACCCGCGGAGGCCCGATTCCACCTGGAGCATTGATGGCAGAGCCGTCCCTGCGGGCTTTCGTGAACGAGCGGCCCGTAGAGGTGAAACGGGGCGCACGGGTGCGGGATGCCGTCGCCGCGCTCGATCTGCGCCTAGCCGACCAGGTTGCCGCCGGCGAGGCGTACGTCACCGATGCCCGCGGTATCCAGGTCGCCGGCGACGATCCGGTGGGTGAGGCGGGGGCGGTCTATCGCGTGGTGGTGTCTGCCCGTCCCGGCGGCGCGGCGTTGTCGAAGGACGTGCTGCGTCGCTGGCCCAAAGTCGAGCTGCACGTCCACCTGGACGGGTGCTTGCGTCCCGAAACGATGATCGAGCTCGCCCGGATGCAGGGCGTGACGCTCCCCGCCGACACTCCTGACGCGCTGGCCGCCAGGCTCTCAGTCAAGAACGCGAAGAACCTCGAGGAATACCTCGTCTCCTACGGGACCACGCTCTCCGTGATGCAGACGCCCGAGGCACTCGAGCGGATCGCGTACGAATTCGTCCAGGATGTCGCGTCCGAGAATGTCCGGTATGTCGAGGTGCGCTACTCGCCGCTCCTGCACCGGCCGGCGATGACGCTGACCGAGGCGATCGAAGCCCCGCTCAGGGGTTTTGAACGCGGGATGGCGGAGACGGGGACGAAGGTGGGCGTCATCGTGTGCGGCATCCGCACGCGTCCGCCCGCGGAGTCGCTCGAGCTGGCGCGGGCAGCGGCCGGGTACCGGAGCGCGGGGGTGGTGGCGTACGATCTCGCCGGCGCCGAGCGGGGGCATCCGGCGCGGGAGCACCGCGCGGCGTTCGAGTACGCGGCGGGCCACGGGATGTTCTGCACCTGCCACGCGGGGGAGGGGGCAGGTGCCGAATCAGTGAGTGAAGCGATCCACGTGTGCGGGGCGACGCGGATTGGGCACGGGACTCACGTGGGAGAGGACGCGGCCCTGCTCGCGGAGGTCGTCGAGAAGCAGATCGCGCTCGAGATGTGCCTGACGTCGAACCTCCATACCCACACGGTCGAGACGTTGGCGGCCCATCCGGCCCGGAAGTACCTGGCCCAGGGGGCGCGGGTCACCCTGAACACCGACGGGCGCCTGATGGACGGCATCACGCTCACCGACGAGTATCATCTGGCCCACACGGCACTCGGCTTCACCAAGGCTGAGCTCGCGAGGGTGGTCCTGAACGGTTGTGAAAGCGCGTTTCTCCCTGAGTACGAGCGCGTGGCCCTGGTGGCGCGCATCCAAAGCGACCTGGAGGCTCTTTGACCTGGCGACGCGTGGTAATGGCGTTCGGCGTGACCTTCCTTTGTTCGCTTCTGGTATTCATGCTCCCGCGGGCGGTGTGGAACACACTGCACGCTCAGACGACGGCGGTGGCGCAGGCCACAGCCGCACCGGCA
>DATNDQ010000162.1:0-7673 GCA_035553475.1 Gemmatimonadales bacterium | reverse complement strand
CGTGGGCGGCTCGACGCCGTCCCATCAGGCCGAGATCGCGAAAGTGCGAAAGGCCTGGAGCGACAAGCAGCCGCCCGAGTGGATCCGCGTGCACGCCCTGCCCGGGTTCGTGCACTTCCCGCATATGCGCCACATCAAGGCCCTCGGGGACAACGCCTGCGCCACCTGTCACGGCGACATCGCGCACACGACTCAGGTCGCGCAGGTCCAGACGCTCCGGATGGGCTGGTGCATCCGCTGTCACGTGGAGAAGAAGGTGACGCGGGACTGCACGGTGTGTCACTACTAGCATGATCAGCGGAGACGACATGGTCGACGGGATGAACCGGCGCCGGTTCCTCAAGGTCCTCGGGGTGACCGGGGGTGGCGCGGCGGTGGTCGCCGGGTGCGGCATCGGCCCGGAGCCGACCGAGCACCTGATCCCCTACCTGGTTCAGTCGGAAGACGAGGTCCCCGGCGTTCCCACCTTCTACGCCAGCACCTGCCGCGAGTGCGCGGCCGGGTGCGGCATCCTGGTGAAGACGCGCGAGGGGCGGGCCATCAAGATCGAAGGCAACCCGGCGTCGCCCATCAACGCGGGCCGTCTCTGCGCCCGCGGTCAGGCGTCGCTCCAGGGGCTGTACAACCCCGATCGCCTCACCGACCCGGCTGGCAAGGATGCGTCCGGGAAGCTCGTGAAGATCACGTGGGAAGACGCGCTGGGCCGCCTCACCGCCAGGGTGAAGGACGCCAAGGGCAAGGGCATCGCGTTCATCACCGGCCTGGAAGCGTCGAGCTTCGGAGACCTGGTGGACGAGTGGATGAAGCAGGTCGGTGGCCGGCACGTCACCTACGAGCCGTTCGCGTTCGAAGCCCTCCGCGAGGGCAATCGCCTCGCGTTCGGGACGTCGGCCATTCCGTCCTACGACTTCGCGTCGGCCAAGTACATCCTTTCCTTCGGCGCCGACTTCATGGAGACCTGGCTGTCGCCGGTCGGCTTCCAGGGTGGTTTCTCCAGCGCGCACGGATTCCAGGCTGGTCGCGACGCGCAAATGGCCAAGTTCGTATCGGTCGGCCCTCGGATGTCGCTCGAAGGGTTGAACGCGGACGAATGGATCGCCGTCATTCCGGGGTCCGAGGGCCTGCTGGCGCTCGCGATGGCGTACGTCATCCAGAAGTCGGGCGGCGCGCCCGGCGATGCGGGCCGGCTCTCTGATTTGCTGAATCGCCACCGGCCCGCGCTGGTCGCGGATGCGACGGGCGTCGATGCGCAGACTATCGAGCGCCTCGCCAAGGAGTTCGGCGGTGCCAAGGGTGGGCTGGCGGTCGCGGGCGGCATGGCGGCGCAGTATCCGAATGGCGCCGAGATCGTTGCCGCGGTGAACATCCTCAACTACGTCGCCGGCAACGTCGGGAAGACGGTGAAGTTCGGCGCCGAATTGGCGCATGGCCAGGCGGGTTCCTATCGCGAGCTCACCGCACTGATGGCCGACATGGCCGCGGGGAAGATCGCGCTCCTGATCACCCACGGAGCCAATCCGGCCTACTCGGTTGGTGGGTTCACCACCGCCGCTGGCAAGGTCCCGTTCCGCGTGGCGTTCGCGACGATGCTCGACGAGACGGCGAGTGAAGCCGACCTCGTCCTGCCCGACCTGCATCCGCTCGAGCAGTGGGGCGACTCCCGGCCGCGTGCCGGCATCTTCGCCCTCCAGCAGCCTGCGATGCAGCCGGTGCAGTCGAACGCCCGTGGCGCCGGCGACGTGGTCGCCTCGCTCGCGGGAAAGACGGGCACGTTCAAGGACTACGTGCAGGGCAAGTGGAAGGCTCCGAAGGGGCAGAGCTGGGCCGATGCCGTGCAGCATGGCGGCTCGTTCGGTGAGGCTCCGGCTGCCGGCACCCGCCTGGGCGGCGATGCCGCGAAGATTTTCGCCGGGGCACCCGCGACCACGCTGGCGCCGGGCAAGGACGAGTACGCCCTCATCGTGTATCCGCACTACGCCCTGTACGACGGCCGCGGTGCCGACAAGCCCTGGCTGCAGGAGCTCCCGCACCCGGTCTCGAAGATCATGTGGCAGTCGTGGGTGGAAGTGCACCCCGACACCGCGGCGAAATGGGCGATCGATAACGGCGACTATCTCCTGATCAAGACCGCGTCCGGCGGCACGTCACGGGTGACCGCGTGGGTCACGCCTTCGATCCGTCCCGGCGTCCTCGCGATGCCGACGGGGCAGGGACATGCGACCTACGGCCGCTATGCGCAGGGTCGCGACGTCAACGCCTTCGATCTCCTTCCCGCCGAAGCCAACACCTACGGCGGCCGGACCTTCACGGTGCTCGCGAAAGTGGACGTCACCCGCGACCACCGGTACCTCGCGACCCTCGAAGGGGACCCGCGCGAAGGTGGCGAAGGGATCATCGAGCTCCTGACCCTCGGCAAGGCGGCGAGCCTGCACGCGGGCCAGCATCCGTTCGAGGAGGCGGCATCGCCGGCGTACGCGGACTCCGCGGAGGCCGGTTGGGCCGCCGCACAGAAGGAGAAGGCGGACCTCGGCAACTACGCCAACCCCACCACGCGGTGGGCGATGGCGATCGATCTGTCGAAGTGCACCGGCTGCTCGGCGTGCGTCACGGCGTGCTATGCGGAAAACAACATCGCCACGGTCGGTGAAGATCTGACCCGCCGCCGGCGCTTCCTGCCGTGGATGCGCATCGAGCGGTATTTCAACAAGGGCGAGAATGGGGCCATCCGGGCCGTCACCACGCCGATGCTCTGCCAGCAATGCGGCGAGGCTCCGTGCGAGCCGGTCTGCCCGGTCTTCGCGGCCTACCACACGCCCGACGGCTTGAACGGCCAGGTTTACAACCGGTGCGTGGGCACGCGGTACTGCGCGAACAACTGCCCCTACAAGGTCCGCTTCTTCAACTGGTTCAACTACGCCGAACGCGGTGGGGAGCACGAGGCCTGGCCCACGCCGCTCGACTGGCAGCTGAATCCCGATGTGACGGTCCGCGAGAAGGGCGTGATGGAGAAGTGCACCTTCTGCGTCCAGCGCATCCGGTCCGCGGAGCACAACGCGCGCGTCGAAGACCGGACGCTCAAGGACGGCGACATCGTGCCGGCCTGCGCGCAGGGTTGTCCGTCGGACGCCATCGTGTTCGGTGACCTGAACGATCCCCAGTCACGGGTTCACGCGCTGAGCGAGGACCCGCGAGGGTACCACGTGCTGCAGGACCTCAATACGAAGCCCGGCATCACCTATCTGGCGCGCGTCATCGCCGGAGCGGAGGCCTGATGGCGCAGACCACGGCTTCCGGCACGTCGGGCGCACGCGTGACCTACGACTACGTCACGCGCGTCATCAACAAGACGCTGGGCAGTCCGAGCAAGGGGTACTTCGCGCTGCTCGGGGTCGCGGTGGGCCTGCTGACCATCGGGATCATCTGCCTGCTGTTCATCCTCCGGTACGGACTGGGGCTCGCGGGCTATTCGCACCCGGTGTACTGGGCGGTCTTCATCACCTGCTTCGTGTTCTGGGTCGGTATCGCGCACTCGGGCACGCTGATCTCCGCCATCCTCTTCCTGTTCCGGTCCGCGTGGCGCACCGCGGTGTACCGCGTTGCGGAAGCGATGACGGTGTTCGCGGTGATGACCGCCGGGCTCTTCCCGCTGATCCACATCGGCCGCCAGTGGTACTTCTACTGGCTGGTGCCGTACCCGAACGAGCGGGGGCTCTGGCCCAACTTCAAGTCGCCGCTGATCTGGGACGAGTTCGCGATCGGCACGTATTTCACGGTGTCGACCTGCTTCCTGATCATGGGGCTGATCCCGGATATCGCGGCCGTGCGCGACCTCGCGACCGGCTGGCGGAAGAAGCTCTACGCGCTGACGTCGCTGGGCTGGCGCGGCACCAACGAGCAGTGGCGGCACTACTCCCGCGGCTACCTGTATCTGGCCGCGCTGGCCACGCCGCTCGTGCTGTCGGTGCACAGCGTCGTGTCCTGGGACTTCGCGATGGCGCAGGTCCCGGCCTGGCACGAGACGATTTTCGCTCCGTACTTCGTCGCCGGCGCCATCTACTCCGGCGTCGCGATGGTGATCTCCCTTCTGGTGCCGATCCGGAAACTCTTCCACCTCGAAGAGGTGGTGACCATCCGGCACTTCGAGAACCTCGCGAAGCTCTGCCTGCTCACCGGCATGATCGTCGGATTCGCGTACGCGACCGAGTATTTCATCGCGTGGTACGGCGGCCCGACCCCGGAGCACAAGGCGTTCTACTATCGGGCCTTCGGACCGTTCTGGTGGGCCGGCTGGACCATGAACGTCTGCAACTGGTTCCTGCCCTGGATCCTGTGGTTCAAGAAGATCCGGACCAATCTGACGGCGCTCTTCGTCATCTCGATCTTTGTGAACGTCGGGATGTGGTTCGAGCGGTTCACGCTGATCGCGATTCACCTCGCCGGTGAACCCTTCGAACCGTTCGTGAAGGCCGGCTACAATCCGACCTGGGCCGACTGGGGCATCATGGCCGGCTCGTTCGGCTGGTTCTTCATGTGGTTCCTCCTCTTCGTGAAGAACTTCCCGGCCGTTTCGATCTCGGAAGTGAAGGAAGTGCTGCCGCCGCCGGTGAGCGGAAAGGGGGCGCACTGATGAAGAACCCCCTGAAGGAGCTCTTCGGTGGCGCCATGACGCCCGGCGTGCTGGGCGTCTTCGGTCATCTCGACGATACCGCGCGCGCGGTCAAGGATCTCAAGGCCGACGGCCGTGAGGACTTCACCGTCTTCTCGCCGGTGCCGCGGCACGAGCTGGAGGATGCGATCGATCGTCCCAACAGCTCGGTTCGGATGTACACGCTCATCGGCGGCATTGCGGGATGCTCCATCGGTGCCTGGATCACGCTCTACATGTCGTGGGACTGGCCCATCCAGGTCGGTGGCAAGCCGATCGGGTCCATTCCGCCGTACGTCGTGATCATGTTCGAAATGACGGTGCTCTTCGGAGCCCTGAACACGCTCGTGGGAGTCGCGTTGAACGCGCTGCGTGCCGCCCGCCGGGAAGGAACGATCCCCTACGACCCGCGCTTCTCGAACGACAAGTTCGGGTTGTTCGTGCCGTGCGGACCGGACAAGGCGGGTGCCACCGAGTCCTGGCTGAAGCAGCACGGGGCCGAGGAGGTGCGCCGTGCGTAAGCTCCTGCCGGTGCTCGCGGGCGCGTTACTCATCGCCGCCTGCAACCCCGACGACGCCGTGCATCATGTCGGCTGGTTCGCGACGATGCGCCATCAGCGGAGCATCAAGCCGTACGCGATGCCGCGCCTGCCGGCGCCCGGGACCATTCCCGTGACCGGGCACGATCCCGATTCGCTGTCCATGGCGGACGCCAGCAAGCTGACGAATCCACGGACGCGGACGTCGGAGTCGCTCAACCAGGGCAAATGGGTCTACCAGACGTACTGCCAGGTCTGTCACGGCGAAGCCGGCCGCGGGGATGGGCCCGTGTCGACGGCGGGGGGCGGACCGTTCTTCGGCGTCCGCTCTCTCGTGACGGACACGCTGGCCCGGAAGCCCGACGGCTACATCTACGGCGTGCTGGTCTACGCGCTGCCGATGGGGCGGGGACTCATGCCCCGGTATGGAGACAAGGTGCGGGGCACTGACCGGTGGGACGTGGTGAATTACGTCCGCTCCCTGCAGGAACAGGCGAGGGGGGCCAAGTGAGCGCCGTAGCCACGATCAATCGCGCGGAGATCGTTCAGAAGGCCCGCGAGGCGCCCGTCGCCCGCTTCCGGATGATCGGAGCCGTGCTCGCGATTGCGGGGGCGGCCGTCCTGATCGGCGGGCTCCTCACCGGGCATGCCGCCCAGGTCTGGCACGCGTACCACTTCAATTTCCTGTTCTGGACCTCCACGGCCCAGGCCCTGGTCATCTTCGCCGCGACCCAGAAGCTCGCCAAGGCCCATTGGGCCGGTGTGATCATCCGGTTCGGTGAGGCGGCCGTCGGCTTCCTGGTGCTGGCGCTCGTGCTCTACCTCGGCCTGATCGTCGGCCGCGAGTACCTGTTCAAGAACCTGCCGGTGGATCGGCCCGGGGTGGGATTCTGGTTCGGCAGCACGTTCCTCTTCGTCCGGAACTGGCTCTTGCTCGCGCTCATGGCCTGGCTGTCGTGGCGCTTCGTGCGGCGCGACATGGCCCCCGACGTCGCCGAGCTGGCGACCGGCGTGCCGGCAACGGACGACGTGACCTCGAAGGGTCTGGTCAGCAAGGACGCGGCGATCCTGATCGTCACGTGGGCCTTCGCGTACTCGATTCTCGGATTCGATTTCATCATGTCGCTGGCGCCCCGCTGGATCTCGAATCTCTACGGGGCCTTCTTCTTCATGGGCTCGTTTCTCACGGCGCTGATGTCGCTCGCCGTACTCCTGCACTGGATGCGCGGGGCGATGAAGCTCGAGAACCTGATCTCCCCCAAACAGCGGCACGATCTGGGCAAGCTGGCCTTCGGGTTCACGGTATTCTGGGCCTATTTGATGTGGGCCCAGTTCCTCGTGATCTGGTACGGCAACCTGCCGGAGGAGACCTACTTCATCTTCTACCGGCTCTGGGGCCCCTGGCGCGCGGTCGGCACTGCGGTGTTCCTGATGGTGTTCGTAATCCCGTTCATCGGGCTCATCGGCGTGAAGCCGAAGAAGACTCCGTCCACCTTTGTGCTCTTCGCCTTGATTTCCATCGCCGGGGTCTGGCTGGAGCGCTACCTCGAGGTGGTGCCCTCTCTGACCCAGGGGCAGGGGCCCAGCCTGGGGCTGACCGAGCTCGGCGCCCTGGCCTTTTTCGCCGGCCTGTTCCTGCTGGCGTACGGGTGGTTCGCGGGCAAATACCCGATGATCTCCCCGCGCCTGGCGGTGGACACGCTGGAGCGGGAGCACTAACCCCGACGTCTAGACGTCTAGACGTCTAGGCTTGACGGGTGGTCACAATACGACACAACGGGGGCTCTGGCTCAGGCTGGAGCCCCCTGTAGTTTCAGGCGTATCACTAGGGATGCCAATTTCGATTCTTCGCAGGGGGGACCCATGAACAGAGTCTGGTTCGGACTGTTGGGTGCGGGGGCGGTGATCGCGGTGGCGTGTTCGAGTGATCCGACCGGGAACGGGAGCGGCTGCGGCGGGAATGGCGCGAACGTCGTGGTGATTACGGCCCACGACAACCACACCTTCACGCCCTTGAACGCCACGGTAAGTACGGGTCAGCAGATCTGTTTCCAGAACCTTGGCTCGGTGGTCCACACGGTGGACCCGGACTCGGGGGCGGGCGCCGACTCGATATGGTTCCAGAACTATTCGGCGTCAGAGGCCCTGCCACCCAACTTGCCCTACCAGATCACCTTGCCCGTCGGCAACTACAACTATCATTGCCACATTCACGGCGCACCGGGGTCCGGCATGTACGGAACGATCGCGGTTCGATGACCATGCGGCCGTGGGTGGTGCTGGCGGTCGCCGGCGTGCTCGTGGGTTGCAAATCGACGACCGCGAGTGGCACCGCCCACTCGCTCACGGTGAGTGTGCGTGACAATACGTTCTCCCCGAAAGTGGACAGCGTCAGTGTGGGGGACAGCGTGACTTTCACGTGGCAGGGCAGCCAGTTGCACGATCTGATCTTCCAGGACACCACGGTCGGCAACGTATCGTCACCACAG
>DATNDQ010000161.1:0-13529 GCA_035553475.1 Gemmatimonadales bacterium | reverse complement strand
CTGTCTTTGTCGGCCACTTTGCGGTCCCTGTACGCGCGGCTCGAGGCACGCGCGACGCGGCTGCTCGCTACCCCCCCCGCGATCCCCGTGATGAAGGGGATTCTCTCCGCCGACGGCGGTTTCTGTCCGGCCGACGGCTCGACCTTGACGTTCGATCCCGCGAGTCCCGCGTCGCATTCCTGTCCCCAGTGCGCGACCGCGTATTCCGGCGAGCACCACGATCAGTGGTGGGCCAGGCACCAGCACCTGTGGCTTGCCGAGCGCGCGGCCGAGCTGGCGACGGTGGCGGCGCTCGGTGAAAAGCCGGAAGCCGCGCGGGGGGCGGCCGCGCTGCTCACTGAGTACGCGCAGCGCTATCTCACGTACCCGAATCGCGACAACGTCCTCGGACCCAGCCGGCTCTTCTCATCCACCTACGCGGAATCGATGTGGGTGCTCAACTACCTGTCGGCGGCCTGGTTGCTGCGGGAGTGCGGCGCGCTCGATGAGGCGACGAGCGCGGCCGTCCACCAGGTGGCTGACGAGGCCGCGAATCTCATCGGGGAGTTCGACGAAGGGTTCTCCAACCGCCAGACCTGGAACGACGCGGCACTGACGGCGATCGCCGTGTGGTTCGAGGATGAGGATCTCGCGAAGCGGGCGATCGAAGGGGACACCGGCTTGCTGGCCCACCTCCGGGGGTACCGGACCGATGGGCTCTGGTACGAGGGTGAGAACTACCATCTGTTCGCCATGCGGGGCTTGGTGACGGGCCTCGGTTGGGCCCGGCATGCCGGGGTCGAGCTGGAAGGGGACGAGCCGCTCCGCAGCCGCATCGAAGAGATCCTGCTCGCGCCCTCATTCTCCGCCCTTCCAGATCTCACTTTCCCGGCACGGAAGGATTCGCGTTTTGGCGTCTCTCTGGCGCAACCCATGTATCTCGACACCTGGGAAGTCGCCTTCGGACGAATGCAAAGTGACGCGGGACGCGGATGGCTCAACGCTCTCTACCAGGCGGCTCCGCAGCCGCAGCAACTGTTCGAGTCGTACTTGCACGACGCGCCATACCTGAACACGCCCGTCGCACCGGCACGCAACGGGCTTTCGTGGTCCGCACTCCTTGCAATGAATCCCGATCCTGCCCCGGCCGACCCTTGGCAGGGCCGGAGTGTCCTGCTGCAGGATCAGGGGCTTGCCGTTTTCCGCGAGGGCACCTGCTACGTGAGCCTCGAATGCGGACCGACGGGGGGCGGGCACGGACATCCGGACCGCCTGCATCTCACCGTGCATCAGGACGGGGTCCATTGGCTTCCAGACTTCGGAACCGGGTCCTACCTCCGGCCCGACTTGCCCTGGTATCGCTCTACGCTCGCCCACAACGCCCCCCGTCTCGACGGCGAGTCACAGCCGGGCTGGGACGCCTCGTGCGAAATGTTCGACGTGCAGGATGAATGGGCCTGGGCGCGCGGACGTGCGAACGTTTTCACCCGGACGGTGGTGGTCGGCCCGAAATACATCCTCGACGTGCTCGAGCTCGACGCTGCCGGAAACCACCGGACTGAGCTTCCCTGGCATCTGCGTGGTGACGTCACGGTCACGACGCCGGGCTCCTGGGAGGAGAAAGCGTTCGATGCGGCGTTCGTCACGAAGGTGGAGCAATTTGCGCCGGGCGTTCGCGATCCGGTCGGCATTGAAGCCCGCTCGGGGTCGAGCGGCATCGCCCTCCGGATGGCCACCGATGGAGCGCTCCTCAGGCTCACGGCGCCAGGTGCCCCTGGCACCCAGAGGCCATCTTCATTTTTCCTGGTCAGGCGTGATGGGGACGGCGCTCGATTCGTCACGGTGATTTCTCGCGAACCGGTCACCGCCCTCAAATTGTCGGGTGACGTGATCGAAATCCTGCAGCATGGGGGCGCCGATACGCACCGGTTGCACCTCGACGGTTGGAACGTGGACACCCCGAAGGGACGCGTGGCTCTGCGCGGGGCTCGCGACCGGGCCGAACGGCCGAAGCCCTTCCTGAATCTCGAGCCGCCGCCACGGGCTGAGGGCGCGGCTTTGCGGCTGGACGAACCGCCGGCCCTGGACGGCACGCTCACGGGATTCGACCTCTCGGAGCCGCTGCGGTTGGACTTCGAGGATCAGTACCGCCGGTCGGAGGAGCCCTACGGCGGTCCGGAAGACCTGAGCGCGCGGGCGTACGTCGGCTGGGCAGAGGGGACGGTGTATGTCGCGGTCGAGGTGGACAAGCCCGACGTGACGTTCCGGCCCGCGGAAGCGCCGCCGCTCCTGCTCGACAATGAACCCGACGACATTCATTCGGACGGCATTCAGGTCTACGTCCAGATGCCGGAGGATCCCATGGTCCACGGCTACCTCATCGTGCCGGAAGCGGGTGGCACGCTGCGGGTCCACGGAGCAGGGGAGACGAAGGGAATGGCCTCGGAGGTGCGCGGCGCGTGGAGCGAGACCGACGCCGGTTACCGGATCACCCTGGCGCTCTCGTGCGCGGACTTCGCACGCGCCCACGTCGGGGCACACATCGGGTTCGACCTCCTGGTGAACGAGATGCTCCCGGGGCGCGTGCGGCGCGCCGGCCAGCTGGTGTGGAGTGGCGGCGGAGGGTGGGTGTGGCTTCGCGGCGATCGGCAGGATCCGGGCAGCTTCGGCACCCTGGAGCTCGTCGGATGAGTCTCCTGGTCGTGCTCCACGAGCCTCAGGATCTGGTCAACATCGCTCATACGGTCCGGGTGATGAAGAACTTCGGGCTGAAGGACCTGCGGATCGTTGCCCCCCGGGAGTACGACACGCATCGCATCGGCGGGATCGCGCACCAGACTGCCGACGTCCTCGCGCGGGTGAAGCTGTGCGAAACGCTCGACGAGGCCCTCGGCGACTGCGTGCATGTGGCGGGGTTCACGGCCCGCGGCCGGACCGCCAAGCGCAACCTTCAGCGACCGCGCGAGGCGGCTGCCGAGCTCGTGGCTGTCGCCGAGACGGGGCCGACGGCGCTGCTCTTCGGACGCGAGGACAAGGGCCTTCCCAATGAGGCTCTGGATCGGTGCCACCGGATCGTCACCGTCCCTACCGAGCCGGCGTACGGATCTCTGAACCTGGGTCACGCCGTCGCCATCGCGCTCTATGAAGTCGCCCTCGCGGGTGGAGCCGGCGAACGCGCATTCAAAGTGCCACGCCGCGAAGCCGGGCCCGCCGACTCCGCCGAGCTGGAGCGTCTGTTCGGGGACGTGGAACGGGCGCTCGAGGCGATCGATTTTTTCAAGACGCGAAACCCCGAAGGCGTAATGCGGACGGTGCGAGAAGTGGTGCACCGCGTGCCCCTGGACGAGCGCGAAGCCAAGTTGCTCCGCGCCATGGCCATCGAGGTGGTGAAGTACCGTGACCGAATCGCGGCGAATTCCGGGAATCACGTCGACCGGCAGTAAGCGGCCCGACGCGCTCTTCGGGCCCGACGGCCTGGACGGCTTGGACGGCCTAGCCCCGGGCGTCCCGCGCCTCACCTCGCGGTCGTCTGGGTGCTCCGTCTGGGACGAGGCCGGCCGCGAGTACGTCGACTATGTGATGGCGCTCGGCGCCGTCGCGCTGGGCTACGGCTACCCGGCCGTGAACGAGGCCGCGCGCAAGGCGGTCGACGCCGGCGTCGTGGGTCCGCAACCACCCGCACTCGAGGAAGAGCTGGCTGAGGCCCTGTGCGCGCGGCTCCCGGGCGTCGAACGCGTGCGGTTCCTCAAGACCGGCGCGGAAGCAGTCGCCGCGGCGGTACGGCTGGCGCGGGTCTCCACCGGCCGGGAGCTGGTGCTGACGTGTGGCTACCACGGATGGCTCGACTGGTCACAGGGGAGCGTGGAGGGGGTCCCGAGCTTGCTCCGGGAGCTTCGCCGTGAGCTGCCCTTCAACGATGTCGCCAAGACCCGCGCGGCCATCCGCGAAGCTGGGCGCTCCCTGGCGGCGGTGGTCGTCGAGCCGCTGGTGGTGCAGGAGCCTTCCCGCGAGTGGCTCGACGCGCTCCGCGCCGAGACCAGGTCCGCCGGTGCGGTCCTCGTGTTCGACGAGATCAAGACGGCGTTCCGGCTCGCGATCGGCGGCGCCGCGGAGCGCTGGGGCGTGCATCCTGATCTCATGGTGGTGGGAAAGGCGCTGGCCAACGGGTTTCCGCTCGCGGCGGTCGCCGGCCAGGCCGGCGTCATGGAGGCCGCGGCGCGGACGTGGATCTCCTCGACGCTCGCGACCGAGTCGGTGTCACTGGCGGCGGCGCTGGCCACCCTTCACGTGTTCACGACGGAGCCAGTATGTGCCCACCTGCACACGGTGGGGACTCGCCTGCTGCACGGGCTCCATTCGCTCGCCGCGAAGCACAAGGACGTGGTCACCGGCGTCGCGGGTGTCGCCGAGATGAGTTTTCTGCACTACGTCGATGACCGCGCTTCGGCGCGCGTGGCCCGCCTCTGCGCGGCGCGCGGACTCCTGTTCAAGCGGACCGCCTACAACTTCGTGTCCTATGCTCACGACGAAAAGGTGATCGACCGCACGCTCGCGACGCTCGACGAGGTGCTGGGCGAGGTGGCGCGCGAGCCGTGAGAGATGCCAGATTCTGAGATGCTGATTGACGTCCATGCGCATTTCCATCCGGACCGGAGTCCGCGGAACGACTGGCGGGAGTACAATGCGTCCCGCCTCGCCGCCGGAGACAAGATGGGCGTCACCATCCACGTCGCGTCGATTCTCGGAACCTTCGGGCGGACGTCGCCCACGTACTTTCCGTCCCCCACCGACGTCACCTACGGCAACGATTTCCTGCTGAGCCTCGAGAAGGCGCACCCCAACCGCATTCGCGGTTACGTGTGCGTCAACCCGAATTACACCGAGCACGCGCTCGCCGAGATCACTCGCGGTGTGAAAGCCGGCATGATCGGGCTCAAGCTGGCCGCGAGCCGGCGCGCGGACGACCTGCTGCTCGATCCTGTCTGTGAAGCTGCGGCCCGGCATCACTTGCCCGTCCTTCACCACATCTGGCAGCATCGCCGGCACGAGTGGCCGCAGCAGGAAGCCTCGGACGCCCTCGAGCTGTGCGCGCTGGCGGTCCGGCACCCCACAGTGTCGTTCCTGCTGGCGCACATCGGCGGGGGCGGGGACTGGCTCCATTCCCTCGCCGCCGTGCGGGACGTTCCCAACGTTTACGTCGACCTCTCGGGATCGGGCGTGGATGGCGGCATGCTCGAGGCCTGTGTGGACGCGGTGGGGGTGAGCCGGTTGCTCTGGGGCGCGGACATGACGCTCTGCTCCGGGTGGGCGAAGTTGCGGTACCTGGAACGCCTGCTCACCGTCGAAGAAGTCGAAGGCGTGAAGTGGAAGAATGCCGCGGGCATCTTCCCCAAGGGCGCCTTCGGGGCCGCGTTGGCGAACTGATGCGAATCGACGTCAACGCATTCCTGGGCGCCTATCCGTGGCGCCGCCTCCCGGGCACGACTCCGGCGCATCTCATCCAGGCCATGGACCGGGTGGAGATCACCGAGGCATGGGTCTCCCATTTGCCGGGGTTGTGGTGGAAGGACCCCACCGAGGGGAACGACTGGTTGTACGAGACCGCCGCCGTCCACCCACGCCTCAAGCCCGTGCCGACGGTTCATCCCTCGCTGCCGCATTGGGAAGAGGTGCTGGCCGAGGCGGCCACGCGCGGGGCGCCCGCCGTGCGGTGTGATCCACAGTTTCTGGGGCTCGCGCCCACCGGCCATGAAATGCGTGTGCTGGCTGCGACCTGCGGGTCCGCCGGGGTGCCGCTCCTGATGTCGGTGCGCCTCGAAGATCTGCGTCAGCGGCACCCGCTGGACACCGCCGGAGACTTGCCAGCGTCCGCCGTGCGGACGCTGATTCGCGCGGACGCGGAGCTCAAGCTCATCGTGACGCACGCGGATCGCTCGTTCATCGAAGAGGTGCACTTCGGCTCGACGCCCGCGGAAGCGGAGCGGCTCTGGTGGGATCTGAGCTGGATCTGGGGACCACCCGAGGATCACCTCGCGACGCTCCTGTCCAATCTCGGCCCGTCCCGGTTTCTCTTCGGAACCGGCCAACCTCTGCGCATTCCGGAGCACTCCGTGGCCAAACTGGATCTGCTGGACCTCTCTGCCGAGGCGCGCGGGGCGATCGAGGCCGGGAACGCGCGGCGGCTGGTGGCGGGCTGATGCTCACCGCCGACCGTCTGGACTGGGCGCTCATTCCAGCGGTGCCCACGCCGTTCCGCGGCCGCGAGATCGCCGATGACGCCCTGCGCGGTTACGCCAAGTGGATGGCGGGGCAACCGATCGCCGGGGTGGCCGTGTGGGCCCACACGGGACGGGGTCTCCGTCTCAACCCGGCTCAGCGCCGGCGGGTGCTGGAGGTCTGGAGGGAAGCGCTTCCCGGCAAGGTGATCATCGCGGGCGCGAACTCGGTGGAGATGGCGCGCGAAGCGAAGGCGCTGGGCGCCGACGCCGTACTGGCTTTTCCCACGGCCGACGAGCCGATCGGGTTCCACGCCGCGCTGGCCCGGGAGCTTCCCGTCATCGCGTTCTATCTCTATGAGGCGGCAGGCGGAGTTCCGTACGACAACCGCACGCTCCACGGGCTCCTGCAGATGCCGGGGGTCATCGGCATCAAGGTGGCGACGCTGGACTCGGTCATGACCTTTCAGCGGATCGCCGAGCTGGCGCGCCCCTATCGGGACAAGGTCCTGATCACCGGCGAAGACCGCTTCCTCGGCTATTCCTTCACCATGGGCGCGCGCGCGGCCTTGATCGGCATGGGCGCCGCACTCACCGATCTCCAAGCCGAGCTGGTCCGCGCCTTCCGCGAGGACAACTTCGGACTCTTCGTCCGGCTCTCCGGGATTCTCGACCGCTTTTCCCTCGCGACGTTCAAGGATCCGATGGAGGGATATATCCGCCGGATGCTGTGGGCCGCAGCGTCGCAGGGCGTCATTCCCGAAGACGTGTGCGACGATCCCTGGGGTCCGGTGCTCGACCCGGCGGAGCGGGAGACCGTGCGCCAAGCGGTAATGGATGCGCGCTCAGCTCGAGCGTGATTTCGAGCGGTTTGGCCGCGAGCTCCCCCGCGATTTTCCCGCGCATGTGCGGGAGCGTTACCACATCGATCTGAGTGCCCGCTATCTGGGGTTCCCGTTGCCGCATCCCATCGGCAAGGGATCGGGCCAGCTATCCCTCCACGAATCCCAGCTCGAAATCGATCACCAGGCCGGCCTCGCCTTCGTCGTGCTCAAGACCGTCATTGCGCAGGACGCGAGCGGCGCGCAGACCATGAAGGCCTGGGCGACCCACGAGACGAAGATGGAGGTCGAGCGACGACGTTCCGGGGATCGCGAGGGGTGGACGGTCACCTGGAAGGGGCGGGGGTGGGACCGGAGTTTTGACGACTATCTCGCGCTGGTGCGGGTGGCGCGCGACCTCACGCGGAGCGGCGAGCTGGTGGCCGTTCCCTCCGTGAAGTACCACCTGCCGGTGCTCGACGAGCCGTTTCGGGACGAGGAGTACCAGTTCACCACCGGAGCACTCGCGCGCCAGTGGGGCGCGGGGCCGCTCCCGCTCGAAAAGGATTTCTCGCCGACCCTGGCCGGCGATGCACGGTCCGATGAGCGGGAGGCGATTCTCCGGTGGCTGGCGGAAGTACCGGCGCGAATTCGAGCCGGCGGAGACGTGCGGCTCGGCGTGAAGTTGATGAACGCCCGCTTTGATGACGACTTCCAGCGCAAGATGGTGGAGGGGACCAAAGGCGCCGACGCCTTGATCGTGTTCAACCGGTTGTTCGATGTGGAGCAGGGGGTGGCGTACGGTGGATGGGAGCTGAGCGACCGGAACCTCCGGGTACTGACCCCGGGCATTAGCCCGGGGTCGGGGTCGGATACCCCCGGCTTACGCCGGGGGTCAGTGAACCTCGTCGGGACTGGAAATGTCTGTTCGGGTCGCATGATCGCCGAATACGCACGGTGCGGATGTGAGAGTGTTCAGCTGCACACGGCCTTTCAGCTGCCGTTGTCCGCCTATCCCTCCACCGACGGCTCCCGCACCCAACGTGTGCTCCATCAGATGATCTTCGATCCGACCGACGGGCTCATCGCGGTGCTCTGGGAACACGAAGCTGCGGGACGCATCGGGCGCCACGACGGTGAGCTGCGATTCCTCGATCTCCTCCATGCGCATCCTCAAGGCTGAGCTCTTCGATCTCCGCCTGCCCCTGGTCGAGCCCTTCATCATCTCCGGGGGCGCGATCACGGAACGGCGCTCGCTCATCGTCGCGCTGCACGGCGAAGGGGGCCACGTCGGCTACGGTGAGTCGCCCCCATTCGAGCTCCCGTTCTATTCCGAAGAGACCCTCGCTTCCGCCACGTCGCTCACGCGCGACGCGCTTCTTCCCCGTGTGGTGGGGAAGGAGTTCACATCTCCTGAGAAAATCGACGAAGCCCTGCGGGATGGTGTGCGCGGCAATCCGTTCGCGATCGCCGGCGTCGAGACCGCGGCGTGGGATCTCGAGGCCCACACGCGCGGCGTGGGCCTCGCCCATTTGCTCGGTGAGCGACTCGAAGAGATCCCCGCCAAGTCCATCCCCTGCGGCGTCGCATTGGGGATTCCCGACGACCGCCAGCTCGGCACTCTCACCGCTCGCGTCTACGAGGCCGTGGGGCGCGGATATCGCAGGGTGAAGATCAAAGTCGCGCCGGGATGGGACGCCGAGGCGGTGAAAGCCGCGCGAGCCGGGATGTCCGGGACCGACCTCCCCCTCACGGTAGATGCGAACGGCGCCTATCGTTGGCCGCGGGATGAGAAGCCGCTGCGCGCGCTCGACGACGCCGGTCTCCTCTATATCGAGCAGCCCCTCGCCCCGGATGAGCTCGTGGGGCATGCGGAGCTCGGACGAGTACTCAGGACCGACATCTGTCTCGACGAGACCCTGCGCAGTGAGAGCCACGCGAAACAGATCGTCGCTCTGG
This sequence comes from Gemmatimonadales bacterium, assembly GCA_035553475.1. Taxonomy (GTDB): domain Bacteria; phylum Gemmatimonadota; class Gemmatimonadetes; order Gemmatimonadales; family GWC2-71-9; genus 40CM-2-70-7. The sequence continues at coordinate 4,555 of DATNDQ010000161.1, read as the reverse complement.
GCGGCCCGAAAGTGTGGAACATCAAGGTGCACCGCATGGGTGGGCTGACCGAGTTCTGCCGCATCTACGCGGTGGCGAAGGGATATGGTGCGAAGCTCTGGGCCGGAACGATGCCCGAGTCGGGCATCGGTTCGCAGGCACCACTCGCCGTCGCGAGCCTCTCGCAGTTCGTGTATCCCTCCGACCTCGAGCCCTCGGCTCGCTGGTTCGGGCGGAACGCCGATGTGATCAAGCTCAGCATGGACGCGGGCGGCATGATGGCCGTCCCCAACCAGGCGGCCGGACGTCTGCTCGATGGCGGGCGTTTCCGGGCCGCGACCAGCTCCCTCGGAGGCTCGTCGTGAGATCGCTTGCGCTGTTGTTCGTGCTCCTTCCAGCGTCGCTCCACGCCCAACAATACCCGTCGTCCCTCTTCGGAGGACTGCACTGGCGCTCGATCGGCCCCTTCCGCGGGGGCCGGACCGTGGGTGCGACCGGTGTCCCGGGCCACCCCAACACGTTCTTCATCGGCGTGAACGACGGCGGGGTCTGGAAGACGGATGACGCGGGGCGTACGTGGCTGCCGGTGTTCGACGCGGAATCCACAGGGTCGATCGGGGCGGTGGCGGTGGCGCCCTCCGATCCCAACGTCATCTACGTCGGAAGTGGGGAAGGGCTGCAGCGCCCCGATCTGTCGGTTGGCGACGGCATGTACAAGTCGACGGATGGCGGCGCGACGTGGACCCATCTTGGCTTGCGCGACGGACAGCAGATCCCCGCGGTGATCGTGGATCCGCACGATCCCAACCGGGTGTTTGCGGCGGTATTGGGTCATCCCTATGGACCGAATGCTGAACGCGGCGTTTTCCGCTCTACGGATGGCGGGAAGACCTGGGAGAAGGTGCTGTACAAGGACGAGAACACCGGCGCCTTCGACGTGGCCTTCGATCCCTCGAATCCCGGGACCGTCTTCGCGACGCTGTGGGCCGGGCGGCAGGCGCCCTGGGAGATCGGCGGCTCGTTCGTCCTTTCGGCCAACAACGGTCTGTACAAGTCGACCGATGGCGGCACCACCTGGCGCCAGATCACCGGGGGGCTTCCGGACGCGGCTGCCGGATTGGGCCGCATCGGACTCGGCGTCTCACCGTCGGAGCCGGCGCGGATGTACGCGGTCGTGGGTGCGGACTCCGGAGGCGCGCTCTACCGCTCCGATGACGGAGGCGAGCACTGGCACGCCCAGGACACGGATCCCCGGATCTGGGGACGTGACGGTGACTTCAACGAAGTGAAGGTGAATCCGAAGAACGCCGACGTCGTGTACATCGCGAACGTCGTCACGTGGAAGTCGACCGATGGAGGGAAGTCGTTCGCCGGATGGCGTGGCGCTCCCGGGGGTGACGACTACCACCGGCTGTGGATCAACCCGGATGATCCGAACGTCATCCTGCTCGCCGGCGATCAGGGCGCGATCATCACCGAGAATGACGGGCGTACGTGGAGCTCGTGGTTCAATCAGCCTACCGCGCAGTTCTATCACGTCTCGACCGACAACGCCTTCCCCTATCGCGTCTACGGCGGACAGCAGGAAAGCGGGTCGGCGGGTGTGTGGAGCCGCGGGAATGATGGTGAGATCAATTTCCGGGATTGGCATCCAGTAGGCGCCGAGGAGTACGGGTATGTGGCGCCCGATCCCTTGAATCCGAACCTCGTCTATGGCGGCAAGATCAGCCGCTACGATTGGCGCACCGGCCAGGTGCAGGACGTCTCGCCGGAGGCGATTCGCTCCGGCAAGTACCGCTGGGTCCGCACGATGCCGGTGCTGTTCTCGCCCGTCGATCCTCATACGCTCTATCTCGGATCGAACGTCCTGTTCAAGACCCGGGATGGCGGAGGCCACTGGCAGATCATCAGTCCCGATCTCACGCGCACGACCTCGGATACGCCATCCGTGATTCGCGCGTTCGCGGGTCAGGACCCCGAGCATGGCCATCACCGGGGCGTGATCTACACCGTGGCGCCGTCGTTCAGGAAACTCGCCCTCCTCTGGGCGGGGACGGACGACGGGCTGATGTGGGTGACGCATGATGGCGGCCTGCACTGGGGGAACGTGACGCCGGGAGCACTCACGCCCTGGAGCAAGGTGTCGATGATGGAGGCCTCACACACGGATACCGCGGAGGCATACGCGGCCGTGAACCGGTTCCGGTTGGATGATCTCCATCCCCACATCTACCGGACGCGGGATGGCGGGAAGACGTGGGTCGAGATCGTGTCCGGCATTCCCGACAATGAAGTTGTGAACGCGGTGCACGAGGATCCCGTCAAGCAGGGACTGCTCTTCGCGGGGACCGAACGCTCGGTCTACGTCTCCTTCGATGACGGCGATCATTGGCAGTCACTGCGGCTCGATTTGCCCGCGACGGCGGTGCGCGACCTGACCATTCACGAGAGCGATCTGGTGGTGGGAACGCACGGCCGTGGGTTCTGGATTCTCGATGACATGTCGCGGCTGCGCGAGTTCACGTCCGGGCTGACGCCCGCGACGCACCTCTTCAAGCCGGCCACGGCCTATCGGGTCCGCTGGAACAACAATACCGACACGCCCATTCCGCCCGACGAACCCGCGGGCGAGAACCCTCCCGACGGAGCCATCATTGACTACGCCCTGGCGGGTGACGCCAAGCGCGTAGAGATCGAAATCCGTGATTCGAGCGATGCGCTGGTTCGGCGATTCTCGAGCGACGACTCCGTCCCGGTCGTCGACTCGACAGTCAACATCCCGCTGTACTGGATCAGACCGTCACAGACGGTGGGCACGTCGGCGGGGTCGCACCGGTTCGTCTTGGACCTCCACGGCGCACCCGTCACCGTGCTGGACCACGGATATCCGATTTCCGCCGTTCTCCACAACACGCCCCTTGAGCCCCGCGGCCCGCTCGTCCCGCCGGGGCGGTACCTGGTGACGCTCACCGCCGGTACCACCAAGGTGACCCTGCCACTGGTGGTGAAGATGGACCCACGCGTGCCGGCTACCACGGCGACGCTCAAACGCCAGTACGTGCTGGCCACGGCCCTGGCCGCGGACCTGAAGCGGGACTATGACGCCCTCGCGTCGGTCCGCGCGATCCGTCACCAGCTCGCGGCCCTTCGCGCCAATCCCGCGGCCGACTCCCTGAAGACAGCCTTCGACTCGGCGGACGCGCAGCTGGCAGGGCTCGAGTCGGGCCGGAAGGGGAGGGCCCACCGGGATGCCTCCCTCACCGGACTCAACGCGGATCTCGCCGCCGTCTACGGGATCATCGAGGGAGCCGACGCGGCACCAACCAGCCAGGTGGAGCGGGAGGTGGTCGACCTCAAGGTGGATCTGGAGCTGACCTTGAGCCTGACCAAGGCCTTCACGCAGGCTGTGGTGCCCTCACTGAATGTGCGGCTCACGAAAGTCGGGCTTCCGGCCCTGTCGATTGGGGCTCGCGAGCCTGTTCAGGGACATGTCGGCAACGGTGAAGCGGACGGGCCATGACCACCTAGACGTCTAGACGTCTAGACGTCTAGTTTGTCGCCATGATGACCCCCTCCGCAGCCTATTGGGCGACGAATCTCTACCCTAGTCCCCGACAGCGACCGAAAACCGACTCTCCTATTCGGGATTTGCCGCAGCGCGCCGCGGGCCGGTTTAAGCGTGCTCGCGAGGGCATCCGCGCGCTCAAGCACGTCACGGAACAGGTGGTGTTCCTCGGCACCACGTGGAAATGGGTTTGGATGTACGAGGTCGGCGGCCGGAAGCTCGGGTATTTGCACCCGATGCGATCGGGTGTCAGCGGGACTTTCGTCCTCAACCCGGCGGAAGAATCGGAGTTGGGGCTGGGGGACGGGATTCCGCGTGCCGTCCGTCAGGCGGTGAAGGAGGGGACCATGGACTCCGGGGTGCGCTGGTGCTGGATGGAGTTCGACGACCTCGAACGGGTCGACGCGTTCGTCGAGGTGATCCGTTTCAAGCATCACCTTTTGGCCCGACCGGAGTGACGGCGCCCCGCTTGTGTCCGGTTCCCGAAAGGCGCTACATTCACGGCGCCCGCTAGCCGTTCACCGGCGCTGAGGCCCAGGCGCCGAGGCGCCAAGGTTTTCCGACTCGACTGATTTTCGCCATCGAGGCCCACGCATTGATGACGATGCACGGAGGGAGCAGGCTCGCGCTCGCGACCGTCCTGCTCATAGGCGCCGGTTCGGCGCTCGCCGCTCAAGCGGCGCCCAGATTCCAAGCCCCCGTTGTGACGGATACGGCCCGGCTCAAGGGCCCCCGCCAACCGATTTTTTTCCGCCACGACATCCACGCCGGTCAAGACCAAATCCCCTGCATGTACTGCCATTACACGGTGAAAGTCTCCACCGAGCCGGGGATTCCGTCGTTGCAGACCTGCATGGGGTGCCATCTGCTCGTGGGCGGCTCGACGCCGTCCCATCAGGCCGAGATCGCGAAAGTGCGAAAGGCCTGGAGCGACAAGCAGCCGCCCGAGTGGATCCGCGTGCACGCCCTGCCCGGGTTCGTGCACTTCCCGCATATGCGCCACATCAAGGC
>DATNDQ010000160.1:0-4033 GCA_035553475.1 Gemmatimonadales bacterium | reverse complement strand
CTACGTCGCTAGCCAGGACCCACCGAGAATGAGCAGCAAGCCTGCCAGGGACATGACGCCGACGTGCTCGTGCAGGGTCAACACACCCACGATGACCGCCACCACCGGATTGACGTAGGTGATGAGGCTCGCGCGACTGGGCCCTGCCGTGGCGATCAGCTGGAAGAAGACGATCAATCCCATCACGGTACAGACCACACCCAACACAGCCAGGGAGATCAGCGCCGATGGTGCCGGCCAGCCGCGCGGCGGCCATGCCAGGGCAAAGGGCAGCAGCGCGAGACTGGACACCAGAAGACTGGCCGCCACTGGCCCCATCGGGTCGAGCTTGGACAGGTACCGACTGATGATCAGCGGCGCGGTCGCGTAGCCGACGGTAGCAAGGAGGACCATGGCGGCCCCCCACAACTCGCCCGAACGCCCACCGACGTCGATCCCCAGCATCGCGACCACGCCGCCGAGTCCGATGACCAGCCCCATCAACCGCCATCCGGTGGGCCGGTGCTCCGGGTGCAGCCACACGGCGAGAACGGCGAGCTGCAGGGGCATGGTGGACACCAGGATCGCCGCGAGCGATGACGAGACCCGCTGTTCACCAGCCGAGATGAGCACGAAGGGGATGGCGATCTCGGTGGCCGAATAGACGAGGATGGCGATCCAATGCTCGCCGAGTCCCGCGAAGGCGCGGCGGCGAAGGGCGATGGGGGTGAGGATCAATGCGCCGAGTGCCACCCGCGCCCAGGCGACGAACGCGGGTGGCACTCCTCCATCCACCGCCACTTTGATGAAGAGATAGGGGATCCCCCAGATGACGGAGCTGAGGGCGAACAGGACCCACGCTTTCCTGGTCACGGAGCGATGAAATCGATCTCGCGGATTTCGCTTTCCCCTTCCCACTCGGGCCAGGTCTCGACGTGGAGCTGCATGAACTTCCGCGCCACCTCGAGAACCTTCGCCTTCGTGGGTGCTTCGAGAATCGCGTAGCCCCCGATCACTTCCTTGGATTCGGCGAACGGGCCATCGGTCATCGTGAGCTTCCCCTTCCCGACCCGGATCCGCACGCCGTGCGGGCTCAAGGCCAGTCCGCCGGTCGAAACCAGTGATCCGTTCTGCAGTGACTCGCCGATGAATTTCTCCATCGCATCCATCAGGGCCTTGGGTGGCGCACCCTGGTTCTCCGCCGCTCGGATGAACGTGAAATAGCGTGGCATGGTCACTTCACCCCGATCGCTTTCTTGAGGTCCTCAGGAAAATCCGTGAGCTCCTGGACCTGACGGATTTCGATGATATCTCCATCCTGCATCGGCGCCCGGCGTGCCCACTCGACCGCCTCTTCCCGCGAGCGGACCTGGATCATCCAGAACCCACCCACGATCTCCTTCGCCTCGGCGAACGGACCATCGGTGACCCGGGGCTTGCCGGCGGTGAAGCTCACGCGGGCGCCCTTGGCCGGGTGGGTCAGCCCGTCGAGCGACAGCAATACACCGGCCTTGCTCATGGAGTCGTTGAACTTTCCCATCTTGATCATGAGCTCGGCGGGCGGAACGAAATCTGCCTTCGCGGTCTCATAGGCCTTCGGAATTACCATCATCAGGAAACGCATTGTTGCCTCAGAGTCAGGGGTCAGAGAGTTATGCCAGCACCGGGCGCACCCGTGCGGTGCGGCCGCGTACGATGGCGATCAAGAGCAGTCCAACCACGAAGGGCATGACGGCGGAGCCCACACCCACCAGCGCGACGCTCATCGTCACGGCGCCGGCCATCACGCCCGCGAGACCCACTGCGGCCAGAGTCGTGAGGCCCTGCTGGGTCCGGAAAATCCCGGGGAGCACCAGACCGAGCCCGCCCGCGACCTCACAGAGGCCGATGAACTTGAAGAACAGGGGTGGGAGCGGGGAGAACTTCGCCAGCGTGGCGAGCGGCAGGACGAGCTTGAAACCACCGGCGAAGAGGAACAGCCCGCACAGCACCGCCTGTACGATCCAGAGCGCCACCCGGCCCTTCCTGGTATGAATCGTCATCGTCGTCTCCTGGTTTGTAGAGCCGGTCCATCCGGCTTCCACTCCAGGACGAATGAGAGATCGGGATTTCGACAAGTTTCGTAACTTGTTGTGGATTAATTACTTGACTAGCTCACACGTGATGGAAACCGCGGGGGCGGAATGCGTCAGGGCGCCTATGGAGATCAGGTGAGCACCGGCCTGGGCGTAAGCCGCGACGTTATCGACGGTGATGCCCCCGGATGCCTGGATCGTGACGTCCGGCCCTGCACGCCGAGCCCATTGCGCGACTTGGTCCGGGGGCTGGTTGTCGACTAGCAGGTGCGTCACCCCGGCCGCCAACGCTTCTTCCAATTGAGCTTCGGTCTCGACTTCCACGATTACCGGCAGACCGCGCGGGGCCTGCTTCAGCACTTCGGAGAGTGAGCGGCCACCGGCCGCCAGCAACTCCCAATGATTGTCCTTCCACATGATGGCGTCGGCGAGTGAACCCCGATTCTCCACGCCGCCCCCCGCCAGGACCGCGTACCGCTCGAGCGTTCGGAGGCCGGGGGTCGTCTTGCGGGTGTGCGCGATCTTCGCCTTCCCCTTCACCGCGTCGACTGCCCGGCGCGTGAGCGTCGCGACGCCGCAGAGCCGCTGCAGAAAGTTCAGCGCGACCCGCTCTCCGGACAGCAACACGCCGGTCGGACCTTTCACAGTGGCGAGCGAGTCACCCGGGTGAGCCCACACGCCTTCGGGGATACCAGGTGTGAGTTGCGTCCGCTCGTCGAGCTGCGCGAACACTTCCCCAACTACCGGGACCCCCGCCACCACGAACCGCCCTTCGGCGACGAAGCGGAGCGTGCCCAGCTTCCTGGTCTCGGCCCCCAACAGACGCGTGGTCTCGTCGGCGGCGGCGCGATCCTCCTCGAGGGCCCGGCGCACCTCATCCCACCCCAAACGAACCGCTTCAGCCAATGGCGAGCATCCGGTCGATGGCCCGCCTGGCCTTCTCCGCCACGGCAGCGGGCACGGTGACTTCATGTTTCACATCGCGGAGGGAGTCCCGGAGCTTCTCGAGCGTGATGAGCTTCATGAACCGGCACTCCGCCGTTTCGACGGCCGCCACGAATTCCTTGCCGGGGTTCTCCCGGCGCAGGCGGTGCAAGACACCCGTTTCCGTGGCGACGACATACCGGCTGGCCGTGGACGCCCGGGCCCGCGTCATCATCTGCTCCGTCGAGACGATCTGCATCCGACCCGCCGCCACATCCCCCTCCGCCTCGGCGTAGTACATCGCCTGGGTGACGCATCCGCACTCCGGATGCACCAGGAACTCCGCGTCGGGATACTCGGAGCGCCGGCGGTCCAATGCCTCACGGGTCAGTCCCGCATGCACGTGGCATTCGCCCATCCACACGTCGAGATCGCGCCCCGTGACGCGCTTGAGATACTGGCCCAGGAAGAAGTCGGGGAGAAAGAGGACCGGGACCCGTGGTGGGAGCGCCCGGATCACGGCCACGGCATTGCCAGACGTGCAGCAGTAGTCGGACTCGGCCTTCACCGCCGCGGCAGTGTTGACGTACGCGACGACCAGCCCATCCGGATGCGTCGCCTTCCACGCCCGGACATCCGCCGCCTGGATCGTCTCAGCCAGCGAACAGCCCGCGTGCGGGTCGGGAATCAGCACGCGCTTGTCCGGATTGGCGATGGCCGCCGTCTCGGCCATGAAGTGCACGCCGCAAATCACGAGCACCGGCGCGTCCAGTGTCGCCGCTCGCCGGGCCATGGCCAGCGAGTCGGCGACGTGGTCGGCCAGGTCCTGAATTTCCGGACGCTGGTAGTTGTGGGCGAGAATCGCGGCGCCACGCGCCGTCTTGAGCTCCCGAATCTCGGCGATCAGATCGCGCCGGCGGGACATTGTCGTGTCGGAAATCACTGCCCTGCCCCATTGGTAGCAGTACCAGGGCTGGGGGGCCGATTGGGAAACGCCTCGGTCCGAAGGGGTTCGGACCGCTCCCAGCCTGGGGCGCGCTGACGTCACGCGCCTG
>DATNDQ010000159.1:0-8199 GCA_035553475.1 Gemmatimonadales bacterium | reverse complement strand
CTCCCCTTGCGATTTACGTGACGCTCACCCTGCCCCCACAAGTCACTCCCCGAATGACCTACGTTGGGGTTGTGCTCGCCTGGTACGCTTTGACGTTTCTCATAGTCAAACGAACCGCCTGGGAGTGGCTCAAATGAAGACTCTGGCTATCGGCCTCATTGTGCTCGCCGCTGTTCCTGCGGCGGGACAAACGTCCCTTTCCATCTACAGTGATGGACGGGTCGTGGTGCGAAGGATGATTCCCCAAAAGCTCCAGCGAGGGACGAACATCTTCTCGCTCGATCTCCCGGGTCTCGATCCGGCGACGCTCTTCTCGCCTGATTCGAACGTCGCGGTGACAAGCGCGGTGCTGCGACCCGCGACCGACATGGAAGCGGCGCTGCGGGCGTCGATCGGACGGACGCTGTCGTTCGTGGTGGGGAAGGGGGACACGGTTCAGGCCACGGTCCTGAGCGTGAACCCGCCGCAATCGAAAGTCTCCAATGGAATGGTGATGTTCGGATTCCCCAACGGGACTCCGCTCTTCCCCGCCGAGGCGAGCTTGATCCGCTCGAGGCCCGAGGCGGTAGTGACGCTCGACGCGAGCCGGGCGCGGGACGTCACCGATCTGGCGTATGTCAGCCAGGGTGTGACCTGGGAGGCTGTATACCAGGTGGTGCTATCCGGATCGGGATCTGCGCTCCTGACCGGTGCGGCGACGATAAATTCGTCGTCGATGAAGGTGGACAGCGTGGCGGTGCAGCTGGTTGCGGGTTCGGTCAATGTCGCGAGAGCGGCGGCCCTCCAGCGGCCAACGATGCTGGCGGGGATTGCCGTCCGGGATCAGGCCTCAAGTAAGACTGTCGGCTATGCCTCGGAGGAGTCGGTGGGCGAAACCCACGTCTACGAACTTCCCGGGTTGATCTCGTTCGACATCGGCTCCCCGCTAACGACGGCGCTCTTTCCCCGCGCCCGCACGGATTTCACGCAGGAATTCGTGGTCCCCGGTGTGCTGCCCTGGCGTGGGTATTTCGGGCCCATCTCACAGGATCCCGACGCTGTGCCGGTTCAGGTCTGGTACACGTTCAAGAGGGCACATGGGTCGGCGTTCGGCGACCGCCCCCTTCCCGGCGGGACGATGGAGCTGTTCCAGCGGGACTCCTCGGGCCGCGTGCAGCTCGTGGGCGAGGCCTCCTTTACACACACGCCCGCGGGCAAGGATCTTCGGGTCGAGTCGGGAGACGCATTTGACGTCACCGCCGAGCGGGTACAGACTGACTATCATCAGGTCAATGTGCCCAACGCGTCAGGCCGGGGCAGCCACAGCCGGGTGACGGCGAGCTACAAGGTCACGCTGACCAACGCGAAGAATCAGGCGGTGATGGTAGACGTGCGTGAGAGCCACTGGGGCAGTTGGATCATCACCGAATCGAGCGTGCCGGCGGAGAAGTTGTCGTCGTCGGAACAGCGTTTCCGGGTCTCCGTGCCCGCCAATGGGACCGCGACCCTGACTTATACGGTACAGGTGGATTCGTGACGGTTCAGATCCTCCATTTGTCGGATCTGCATTTCGGCGGCCTGGCGGACCTCCGCCAGATCGAGGCGCTCGAGGCCATCCTGCCCGACCTGCGCCCCGACGCGGTCGTCATCTCCGGCGATCTGTCCCAGCGCGCCCGGCACGGCGAATTCCAGCGCGCCCGCGCGTTCATGAACATGGCCAAAGAGACGTCGCCGGTGCACGTGATCCCCGGCAATCACGACGTGCAGTGGTGGTGGCGTCCCTTCATCCCGTTCGGCACGCGGGCCAAGTACGAGAAGTACCGCCGGTACTTCGGTGAAGACGTCACGCCGACGCTGAACGTCCCGGGCGCCGTGATCGCGGGGGCCAACACCTCGCACGGTATCGCCTGGGGGTCCCTCACCCCTCGGCTGCGGGACATCGCCGTGAAGGGCCATCTCCCCAAGTCCGAAATTCTCCGGGTGAAGAAGATCTTCGATGGAGCCGATCCGGCCGATGCCCGGGTGCTGGTGACGCACCACAACGTGCTCCGGGGAGACATCAGCCAGCGGATGGGGCTCGCCCGGTGGCGGCAGGCCCAGCGCCGGATCCTCGAGTCGGGCGCCGACGTCGTGTTGTGCGGTCACGATCATCAGGAGGGTGCGGACGTTCTCGGAGGCCGGGTGGTGGTGTCTACCTCGGGTACACTGTCCACGCGTTCACGGGGCGGACGCCCCTCCTGCTTCAACTTCGTCACCATCGAGCCCACCGCCGTGCAGGTGACGTTCTTCCGGTGGGAACAGGACCGGGGCCGGTGGCGGGCCTCGGACACCTTCGCCTTCGCCCGCGGCGGGGCGCATTCGGATGCCCGCAGGGACTCGGTTGGGGTGGGTTCTCCGTAGGCTCCTCAAACTCCCTTTAACCCCGGGCTTGCGCCCGGGGTTAGTTGAAGCCTCTTGGGGGGTTAGTTTTACTGGCTCCAAACCCCTGACCCCCGACTCCTGAGGTCTCGTTTTGGCTCCCAAGTACCACGGTGTCGACTTCTACGCCCTCGACACCCTCCTATCGGAAGAAGAGCGCGCCGTCCGCGACACCGTCCGGACCTGGGTGGATGAGCAACTCATCCCCGTCATCGGCGACGCCTACATCGAAGGCAAATTCCCCAAGCAGTTGATCCCGGGCATGGCCGAGTTGGGGTTGTTCGGCGCGAACCTGCCAGAGGAATACGGGTGTGCCGGGCTGAACAACGTCGCCTATGGGCTCATCATGCAGGAGCTCGAACGCGGCGATTCGGGGGTGCGGTCGTTCGCGTCGGTGCAGGGTGCGCTGGTGATGTACCCCATCTACGCATTTGGCTCGGACGAGCAGAAAAAGAAGTGGCTGCCGGAGATGGCGAGCGGAAAGGTGATCGGGTGCTTCGGACTCACCGAGCCGGACTACGGCTCGAACCCCGCGGGCATGATCACAACCGCCAAGGAAACGAAGGACGGCTGGGTCCTGAATGGCGCCAAGATGTGGATTACGAACGGCTCGACCGCCCAAGTCGCCGTGGTCTGGGCCAAGATCGGCGCCCAGAACGACGCCAACTCGATCCGCGGCTTCCTGGTCCCCACCAGCACGAAGGGCTTCTCCGCCAAGGACCAGAAGGGCAAGCTGTCGCTCCGCGCGTCGGACACGAGCGAGCTGGTACTCCAGGACGTCCACATCCCGAAGGACGCCATTCTCCCGAAGTCGGGCGGGCTCAAGTCACCGCTGATGTGCCTGACCCAGGCGCGCTACGGGATTTCGTGGGGTGCGTTGGGTGCCGCGATGGCGTGTTATGACGAAGCGGTGAGCTACTCGAAGAACCGGATCATGTTCGGCAGGCCGATCGGCGGCTTCCAGCTTCAGCAGGCCCGCCTGGCCGAGATGCTCACCGAAATCACGAAAGCGCAGCTGCTCGTGCTCCAGCTCGGCCGCCTGAAGGACCAGGGCACGATGACCCCGCAGCAAGTCTCCCTCGCGAAGCGCAACAACGTCGACATGGCCACGGACGTCGCCCGCGAGACCCGCCGCCTGCTGGGCGCCAACGGGATTCTCGCGGAGTATCAGGCCATGCGGCATCTCGCGAATCTGGAATCGGTCTACACCTACGAAGGCACGCACGACGTGCACACGCTGGTGTTGGGCCAGGAAATCACCGGCATTTCAGCGTTCGAGTGAAATCATGAAAATCGCCGTTTGCATCAAGCGGGTCGCGGACTCCGAAACCCGGGTCAAAGTCGCAGGCGACGGCAAGAGCCTCGACGACGCCGGGGTGAAGTTCATCCTCAATCCCTACGACGAGTTCGCGGTCGAAGAAGCGCTGCAGCGGAAGGAAAAGGCGGGCGCCGGCGAAGTCGTCGTCCTCGCCCTTGGGGGCGCCACCGCGCAGGAGACCATCCGCACCGCGCTCGCCATGGGCGCGGACCGCGGGATTCTCCTCCAGACTGACGCGGTTCCGGCGGACGGATTCGTCACCGCGCAGGCGATCGCGACGGAGCTGAAGGCGGGCGGTCCCTGGGATCTGGTGCTCTTCGGGAAGATGGCCATCGACGACTACAACAGTCAGGTCGGTCCGATGGTCGCGGAGCTGCTCGACCTCCCCTGCGTCACCTCCGTCTCGCACCTGACGATCGAGAATGGCATCGCAACGGCGGACCGGGAGATCGAGGGCGCAGTCGAAGTGGTGCAGTGCCCCGTGCCCGCGGTGATCACCACCGACAAGGGCATCAATGAGCCCCGGTACCCGGCGCTCAAGGGCATCATGGCGGCGAAGAAGAAGCCCCTCGAAGTGAAGCCCGTATCCCTGTCGGGCGGGGCCATTGAAGTCCTCGAAATGCAGCCGCCTCCGGCCCGCAAGGAAGGGAAGATCGTCGGCGAGGGCGCCGCAGCGGTGCCGGAGCTCGTCAAACTCCTCCGCGAAGAGGCGAAGGTCCTATGACCACCGTTCTCGCGGTTTGCGAACAGCGCGATGGGGCGCTGCGGAAGGTCTCGTCGGAAGTGGTCACGGGCGCGCGCCGGATTGCGGATGCCCTCGGCGCCGAAGTCGAAGCGCTGGTGCTGGGTGCAGGGCCGGCGACGGGCGCCGATCAGCTCGGCGGCTTCGGTGCCGACCGCGTCGTCACGCTGACGGCAGACGGCTTCGGCAAGTACGCGCCTGAAGGGTACGCCAAGGCTGTGGCCGACCGCGCCAAGTCGGGTGCCGCGGTGGTAGTCTGCACCGCCAGCGCCCAGGGCAAAGACCTCGCTCCGCGCATCGCCGCAAAACTCGGCACCGGTCTCGCGGCGGATGTCACCGACGTGATGGTGGAAGGTGGCGCGCTGGTGGCGATCAGGCCGGTGTACGCCGGGAAGGCGCTCCTGAAGGTGAAGCTCACGGGGAAACCCGCGGTGCTTTCACTCCGGCCCAACGTGTTCACGCCCGTCCAGCGGCCCAAGGCCGGCACGGCGTCGACGGCCGCGGCGAACGTGCCCGCCGGTCGGGTGACGGTGAAAGAGATCAAGGCCGCCGAAGCCGGGGCGCTGGACGTCGCCGAAGCGCCGATCGTGATCTCCGGCGGTCGCGGGCTGAAAGAGCCCGCGAACTTCAAGATCCTCGAGGACCTGGCCCACGCCTTCGGCGGACGCGCAGCGGTGGGTGCGTCACGCGCGGTGGTGGACGCGGGTTGGCGTCCGCACGCCGATCAGGTCGGCCAGACCGGCAAGACCGTCAGCCCCACGCTGTACATCGCGATCGGTATCTCCGGCGCCATCCAGCATCTCGCCGGCATGCGGACCTCCAAGGTGATCGTGGCGATCAACAAGGACAAAGACGCGCCGATCTTCAAGGTGGCCGACTACGGCGTCGTCGGTGATTTGTTCGAGATCGTTCCCGCCCTCACCGCCGCTGTGAAGAGTCACGCCTAGTGAAGCCGTCGCAATACCAGGCCCCGCTGCCCCTCGACCGCTTGATCCTCAAGGCGGGCTCCGAAGGCGCCGGGGATACGATGGAGCTCGACGTCTGCATCGTCGGGGGAGGCCCGGCGGGTCTCGCCTGCGCCATCGAGCTGGCGCGCATGGGAAAGAAGGACGGCAACGAGCTGAACATCGGCGTACTCGAGAAGGCCGAGGCGCTGGGGGAGCACAATCTCTCGGGCGCGGTGGTCAATCCGCGTGCCCTCCGTGAGCTGTTCCCTGACCTGAAGGACTCGGACTTCCCCTTCCGTCGGCCCGTGGACAAGGAAGCGGTCTACATGCTCACGGGGGGATCGCAGCTCCGGCTCCCGACGCCCCCGACCATGCAGAACCACGGCAACTACGTCGCGTCGATCTGTGAGCTCGTGCGCTGGCTCGGCGCCAAAGCCGAGGAGCTCGGCGTCAATGTGTTCACCGGCTTCCCGGCGGCGAGCCTCCTGGTGGACGGGAATCGCGTCGCGGGCGTGCGCACGGAAGCCGCAGGTCTCGACCGCGAAAGCAAACCCACCAGCTCCTACTCGGCGCCGAATGACCTGACCGCGAAAGTCACCGCGTTGGCGGAAGGCACCCGGGGCACGCTCTCGCAGGCCTACTGCAAGTGGCAGAGCATCGGGTCCGAGAATCCCCAGATCTTTGCGCTTGGGGTGAAGGAGATCTGGGAGACCAAGAAACCGCTCGACCAGATCATCCACACCCTCGGCTGGCCCCTCCCCACTGACGCGTTCGGCGGGTCGTTCTTCTATCCCCTCGAACCCAACCTCGTGGCGCTCGGCATCGTGGTCGGCCTCGACTACGGCGACGCGATGCTCGACATCCACGTGCTGCTCCAGCGGCTCAAGATGCATCCGCTCTTCAAGCAGTATCTGGACGGCGGCGAGCTGGTGGAGTGGGGCGCGAAGACCATCCCTGAGGGCGGGTACTACGCCCTCCCGGCGCGGCGTTCTGGGGACGGAGTAGTGATACTCGGCGACGCGGCGGGCTTCGTGGACGTGCCCTCACTCAAGGGCATCCACTACGCCATTCAGTCGGGGATCTACGCCGCGCGCGCGATCTTCCAGGCGCTCAAGTCCGGCGAGCCGACGGGCGACAAGCTCGCGGAGTACGACCGCCTCGTGAACGAGTCGTACATCGTCAAGGACATGAAGAAGACGCGGAACATGCGACTGGCGTTCAAGGATGGGTTCTACGTGGGGGGCATGAAGGCCGGCCTGATGACGCTCACGGGCGGCAAGCTCTTTGGCGGCAAGATCGCCATGCATTCGGATGCCGAGGCTGAGCGACATCTGACCCCGGGCGTCAGCCCGGGGTCCCCGGGGTCAGCTGGCCCATTGGGCATCTCCAAGGTTGACGCGGTCTTCAAGTCCGGCAATTCCACACGAGATACCATCCCCTCTCATCTCATAGTTGGGAAAGACATCACCAAAGAAGTCGCGGATTTCTATAGCCACGTATGCCCCGCCGGGGTATATGAACAGGTGGACGGCCAGCTGCGGGTGAACCCTCCGAATTGCGTCGATTGCAAGGCCACCGACGTGCTCGGGCCGCGCTGGACCCCCCGGGAAGGAGGGAGTGGGCCGAAGTACAAGCGCATGTGATCCCCCTTTCCCGCTGGTTTCAGAGCAAGCTGTTTCGCTCCTATCTCTTTCAATTCCCCTTGATCTGGTTGCTGGTGAAAGCCGGGAACGCGTACACGGCCGCGTGGGGCGGCGTGCCCCCGCTCGCGTTCCGTCCGTTCACTGAAGTTGCCTGCTGCGCCATCGAGTTGTTCATCCTCTGGGTATTCATCCGCCGCAACAACGAAGACATTCTTCTCGGCAACCTCGGCCTCCCGTGGACCGTGGTCCTCCTTCCCCTGGTACCGATCCACTTCATACTCAGCGCCGTGGTCGCGCTCGCATGATCGAACCGCTGCTCGCCGCCGACTCGATCGACTTTTCGGTCAAGGACCGGATGATCCTGCGGTCCGCCTACGTGGACGCGGTGCCCGGAACGATTACGGCGCTCGTGGGCCGGTCGGGATCGGGGAAGACGACGGTGTTCTGGATTCTGGTCGGGCTCAGGCGCCCCCAGGGTGGTCAGGTGCGCTGGGCCGGCGAGCGCGTCGAGCGCCCCCGACTCGCCGATCTGGCTCGACGCGGACTCGCGTTCGGGCCCGACCGGCCTTTTCTCAACCCCGGCCTTTCCACCACCGACCACCTGCGCATGATCGATGAAGAGCCGTCGGGGGCCGAGTCTCATGAGTGGTTCGGGCGGCCCACCGGCACGTTGTCAGGTGGCGAGCAACGCCTTTCCGAGCTGGCGGTCTTGCTGGCTTGCAGACCGAAGGTGCTGGTGCTCGACGAGCCGTTCCGCGGCCTCGCGCCTGCCGTTCGCGATTCGATCGCCGGGACATTGCGGCGGGCGGCGACAGCCGGGGTGGCGGTGCTCTACGCCGATCATGACGTGGAGCAGGTGAAGAACACCGCCGACCGGCTCTACAGCATGGAAAGCGGCATGACTCGTCGAGTGGAGGGTTTCAGGGAGCGACCCCTCGCGGAGTGGTATCACGCCTGGCCGCAGTAGCGTCTGTGCGGTTTGTGAGGTAAAGTAAAATATGGTCGCGCCGTTCCTCGCTCTCCTCCTGTTCCAAGCTCCCTCGACTCAACTGACAGCCGCCGCCGACTCGCTCCATGCGGGCAGCGTCGACGTCGCGATCGACCTTGCCCAGCACTACACGTGGAATCACCCCAAAGACCCCGAGGGCTTTC
>DATNDQ010000158.1:0-7174 GCA_035553475.1 Gemmatimonadales bacterium | reverse complement strand
GCGTAGTAGTAGCGGTCACCGATCTTGAAGTACTTCCCGTCCATCGCGCCGATGCCCCGGTGCAGCTCGGGATTCTCGATGGTCCACGTGTAGACCAGTTTCGGATGGGCGGGATCCCGCACGTCGTAGATCTTGGTGTCGAAGTTCACGAACCCGCAGACGTAGACGTAGGGCCGGCTGGGGTCCTGCTCCATTTCAATGTCGGCGGCCTTCCAGGCGCCCGGATGGACGTCGACGTGGCCGAGCATGTGGATGTTGGGGGTTCCGCCGCGCTTGACGGTGCTGGGGACCGCTGCGCCGGGATCCTGGGCCGCCGCGGCGCGGGCGAGGGATGAGAGCCCGATCAATGCCAGAATTGTCAACGACTTGTGCATCACTCCTCCGGAAGAATGCGGAACGCGGATCGCGGAATGCGGAATCGAGCAGCGTGAGGCCCGTTCTCCACCGCCAGTATGCCGTCCGGGGCCGGGGCCAGCAAGTTGCCTATTGCACCAGACGCAACCGATTCAAAGATTGACGTATGACACTTCGCCGCCTGCTCCCGTTTGCCGGGATCGCCCTGGCCGCCGCGCTCGCGGCCTGCTCCCATGGCCCTCCACCGGACTTCGCGCCTGACCCCGGACTCGTGGCCCGCATCAAGAAGATCTCGATCCGGGCGCCCCAATACGCCTGTCCCGGGCAGAGCTTCGCGGTCTACTACGACGCGTATCTGGATGACGGTACGCGGGTGCAGTTCGCCACGGGCTACGACAAGGACAACCCGCCGAAGCTGCACGTGTCCTTCTTGGACTTCGACAGCTTCGAGGCACGTGCGCGCGGTGACGGCGGCTGGACCGTGAGCCCCGATCCCCTGCAGACCGTCAGGACGGGATTTCGCCTGAGGGCGATTCTCAAGGCGAAGCCGTCCCTCAGGGACTCCGTCATGCTGGCCCCTGATTACACCTGCATGCCCCACGACTTCCACTTCATCGGGGTTTCAGGAAGCCGCGGCGCCGCCGGCGCGGACGGGCCCGCGGTCTCAGTGCGCGTGGGGATCGTCCGCTCGCCCTTCTATCCCAAGCTGCTCGTCTCGATGATCTCGGTCGAGAACAACCCACCCGTGTTTCTCTTCGCGGACGCGAGCACCATCCCGCCCGCCAACTGGCTCACCCTCGACGCGAAGGGCGGGAACGGCAGCGCGGGCCGGCCCGGAGCCGCTGGATCAGATGGAGTGGCAGGACAGGATGCCTGTCCCGGTGGGGCCGGTGGCAACGGGGGGAATGGGGGCGCAGGCGGTGGTGGAGCCCCCGGTGGTCGCGGCGGTCAGATCACCGTGATGGCCCCTGCTGAAAATCCCTATCTCGCTGGGCTCGTCGCGGCGCGAGCGCCTGGAGGCCAGGGCGGCCCTGGCGGCAAGGGTGGCGCCGGCGGCAAAGGGGGAGCGGGCGGGAAGGGTGCGACGGACGCCCGCGGCAACAAGTGCTCGGACGGGCCAAGTGGCAACGCGGGTGCCGATGGACAACCGGGACGCGACGGACAGGATGGCGGCTGGGGTCCCCAGCCTCAGATCCTTACAGTCCCGCTCCGTGATCTCTTCGGACCCGGGGCGCCTCCGGAGCTGATCGCGCTGATGTCGAACCGGCGCTAGGGCGACCCAGCGCTAAAGCACGGCCAGTGCTAGCGCACTGTCCAGAACTTCGCGGCGAGTCTCACGGTGCGTTCGTCCGCCCGGACGAGCGCACCGTTTATTTCGCGGATCGGAATCACGCCCCGCACCGCGTTCGCCGCAAAGCAGCCGCGCAGCGCGAGTCCGTCCACCGGGCACTGCCCCTCACTCAGCGCGCCCATTTCCGCGAACCGCGCCCGCGCGACGCTGGGGAGAATGCCCAACGCGAGCGCGGGAGTCTTGAGTCCCCCGTTGTCCCACCAGAACAGGGTCCACGTCGTCCCCTCGGCAGGCGCTCCCTCTTCATTCACGAGCAGGGCGTCGTCAGCACCGGCCGCCTGGGCGGCGCTGCACGCACGGGTGAATTGCTCCCGTTCCGTGGTCTTGTGGGGATAGGGCCGGTATCCGGGAATGGCGCGGACGCTGATGGGCCGCGGGCTGTCATGGGAGCGGGATGTGATTTGCACGCCCGACGCGCCGGCCTCGACCCGAACCACGCCCTCTTGCACACTGTCCGCTTCACGCGCGGCATCGTCGAGAGAAAGGCCGGGAGGCAGACCGAGGGCCGCGACGGAGGCCGCGAAACGCGCGGCATGATGATGGAAGAGCGGGATGCGCCCCCGGCGAACCCGCATCGTTTCGAAGAGCACGCTCACGACTCGCGCCCGAAGGCCGCGCGCACGGCGGCCGCCTTCCGCAACGACTCTTTCCATTCGCGCGCAGGGATAGAATCTGCGACGATCCCCGCCCCCGCCTGCACCACCACTTGTCCCTGGGAGACGACGGCCGAGCGGATCACGATGTTCAACTGGAGATCGTGAGGGCCGATCCAGCCGAGGGCGCCGGTGTACGCACCGCGGGCTACGGGCTCGAGATCCCCAATGATTTCCATGGCTCGGATCTTCGGACAGCCGGTGATGGTGCCGCCTGGAAAGAGGCTCGAGACGACCGCCGCCTGGTCCACTCCCACCCGTTCGACGCCCCGGACTTCCGATACCAGATGAAAGACGTGGGAGTACTCCTCCACCACCTCTCGCTCAGCCACTTCGACCGTGCCGTACTGCGCCAGTCTCCCGATGTCGTTCCGCGCCAGGTCCACCAGCATGAGATGCTCGGCGCGCTCCTTTTCATCGAGTCTGAGCTCCTCCCGCATCGCCCGGTCGGCTCGATCCTCCCCAGTCTTCCGGCGCGTCCCTGCGATCGGCCTGGTCCGCAGTTGGTCTCCCGACCGCTCGACCAGAAGCTCCGGAGACCCGCAGACGAGCTGCCAATCGCCGAAGTCGGCGTAGCCCATCCACGGTGACGGATTGATTTCACGGAGACGCAAGTACAAGGGCCAGGGGTCGGGGGTCAGGGGCCAGCGCTCGGCAACAGAGAGATTGACTTGATAGACGTCTCCGGCCGCGATGTGGCACTTGGCACGCAGCACGGCGGCCTCGAATTCATTCTGAGAAAAGGACCGCCACGACGACCCGGGCGACGTTTCGCGCACCGCAGACTCTGGTGCAAAGAGCGCCTCCCAGTGGAATTCCCCGACCCCCGGCCCCTGCTCCCTGATCACTCGGCCCTTGTCGTCCAACACCAGGAGATTTTCCGGCTCGAAGAGATCCACGAGGGGCTGCGGCACCGCCGGCGGCCGCCGGGGCACACCGGGGGGAAGGCCGAACTCGTACGCGATCATCCCGTAAAGCGGCGTGTCGCCATCGGGCGTCAGCACCGAGGGGTCAGCGGGCTCGTCCCAGGAAAGCGTGCGGCGACTCCTGGCACCCCAGGCGAGATGCGTGGCGCCCCCTGGTCCCTCGAGCAGGACGAAGGGCCGCGGGAGGTTCTTCACCCGGCCGAGAGCCAGTCCCGGTAGGCGCCCTTCAACAGCTGTTGAAAGTGGTGGACGCCCGACTCGAAGGTGACGGAGAAACGGCCGCGATCGTACGCACGCGACGACAGGCCTTCCTGCACGCGTTCGCAGATCTCGATGTCTTCCTGCTGGACCTTGTCAGAATATTCGTGATCGTCCGTGATGAGCTTCCGCGCCTGGGCGCCGTCCACGCTCGAGTAGTAGTACCGGAACTCCACGCGGCACCGGTCGGGCGCGATGGGCATCACCACGTTGGTCTGGAGCCGGCCGGGCAGGATGTTCAGCATGAAATTGGGGAACACGCAGTAGTACAGCGCCTCGCCCTTGGTCACGCCGTAAACGTTGTCGTTCCCCGACAGGGGGCCGACCTGCAGCGAGTACCAATCGTACGTCTCGGTGACATAGCTCTGGTAGTCGTACAGCTTCACAAGCTCGGGGTGGACGTACGGGACGTGATACCCCTCGAGGAAATTGTCGACGTACACCTTCCAGTTGCACGCCACTTCGTAGTCGGCGCGGTACCCGAACTTGAGGTCCCCGATTCGGGTTGGGAGGATCCGCTCCTTCGCGCCCTGGAAATAGTCGGCCACCGGCCGGGGATGCTCCGCCAGATTGACGAAGATCAGCCCTTCCCACGTGTCGAGCCGGACCGGGATGAGTCCGTAATCCTTCTTGTCGAAGAGCTCCACACGATTGAAGTGGGGCACGCCGCGGAGCATCCCGTCGAGCTGGTACGTCCACCCGTGGTACCCGCACTGCAGCATCTCGCAGTTGCCGTCCTTCATGGCCAATGGCCCGCCCCGGTGACGGCAGACGTTGAAGAACCCCCGGAGGACGTCGTCCTTGCCCCGAACGACAATCACCGGATTGCCACCGACGCTCGAAATCAGGTGATCGCCCGTGTTCGGGACCTGGCACACGTGCCCGACGTGCTGCCACGTCGTCTCGAACACGGCCTCGCGGTCGAGCGAATGAAAGCGGGGATCGACGTACCAGGCGGAAGGAATCGTCTCGGAGCGCTCGAGTGGCTTGCTCTCGAGGTCGCCGTTCAGGTCGGCGAAGGCTCCGCGGTCGAGTCGCGGGATCACAGATTGACGTTCTTCAGGGCGGCTTCCGCGTAGCGGGCACCGGAGACCCGCGCGGCGGGGGCCGCCGCGGCGATCTGGTCCAGCTCCTGGCGGGACAACCGGACGTCCATGGCACCCGCGTTTTCTTCGAGATACTTGCGGCGCTTGGTGCCGGGAATCGGGACGATGGATTCGCCTTGCGCGAGCACCCACGCGAGCGCCAACTGCGCGGGCGTGCACCCCTTCTCCCGGGCGATCTCCTCCACCCGGCGCACCAGCTCGAGATTCTTGTCGAAATTCTCACCTTGAAACCGGGGGTGGCGGCGGCGGTAATCGTCCTCGGGCAGATCCTCGAACGTCTTGAAGCGACCCGTCAGGAACCCCCGTCCCAGGGGACTGTACGCGACGAAGCCGACACCCAGCTCGCGGCAGGTCGCGAGAAGCTCCA
The DNA here is from genome assembly GCA_035553475.1 of Gemmatimonadales bacterium. Classification (GTDB taxonomy): domain Bacteria; phylum Gemmatimonadota; class Gemmatimonadetes; order Gemmatimonadales; family GWC2-71-9; genus 40CM-2-70-7. Next base: position 2,159 of record DATNDQ010000158.1, on the reverse strand, counting down.
GCTCAGGATCACGCGACCAGAGCGAGTACTCGGTTTGCAACGCGGCGATGGGGTGCACCTTGCACGCCCTGCGAACCGTGGCCGGCGCGGCTTCCGAAAGTCCCAGATACCGGACCTTCCCCGCCCTGACCAGATCGGCCATGGCGCCGACGGTTTCCTCGATCGGTGTGTCCCGGTCCACCCGGTGCTGATAGTACAGATCGATGTGGTCGACGCCGAGGCGTTTCAGGGAGGCGTCACAGGCGGCGCGGACATAGTCCGGCTTGCCATTCACGCCCACGAACCGGCCGTCGGGAGCGCGGACATTGCCGAACTTGGTGGCGAGCACCACCCGTTGCCGGCGGCCCTTCAGGGCCTTCCCCACCAGCTCTTCATTGGTATAGGGGCCGTAGACGTCCGCGGTATCGAGGAAGGTGATGCCGAGCTCGAGGGCGCGGTCAATGGTCGCGAGCGACTCCGCGTCGTCGCGTCCCGAATAGAAATCCGACATCCCCATGCATCCCAGCCCCTGGGCGGAGACGACGAGGCCACTGTTTCCAAGCGTTCGCTGCTCCATACGTGAGTATATTCCGTTCGTCCCGCCGTCACAACACAACCCCTGAGGAATCCATGCGGATCACCCGTCTCCTGGTGAGCGCCTCCCTGCTCGTCGCCCCCGCACTATCGGCGCAGTCGAACGCCGAGCTCATGGCAAATGACCACTACACCAGGTCGCATGACTACGACCTGATTCACCAGCGCATCGCGGTTTCGGCCTTCAACTGGGATTCCCTGTCGTTCCAGGGCTCCGTCGTCACGACCCTCGTCGCGCTCCGGCCGGCCTTCGATTCGCTCGTCATGGACGAGGGAGCGCTCCTCGAAAACAAGGGCGTCGTCGATCGCGCGGGACACGCGCTCCGAACGGCCCGGCACGGCGACACCCTGGTGGTCTTCCCCGCCACCCCTGCCGGATTCGGGGACACCCTGGTGTTCACGGTGACCTATCGCGGGAAGATCAAGAACGGCTCGGGTCTGACGTTCATCACCACGGATGGCATGCCGCATCGGCCGCGCCAGATCTGGAGTCAGGGCGAGGACCACGACAATCACTTCTGGTTCCCCACGTACGATTTCCCGAACGACAAGATGACCTGGGAGCTCTCCGCCACCGTCGATCAGAATGACATGGCGGTGTCGAATGGCCGGTTCGTGTCGGATGTGAAGCAGGGCGCGACCCACACGCTCACGTGGAATCAGGACCGCCCATCCGCCACGTATCTCGTGTCCCTCGTGGTCGCGCCGCTCGCCAAGATCCACGACACCTGGGAAGGCATCCCCGTCGATTACTACACGTATCACGACGACAGCTCGCGTGCCTGGCGGCTCTTCCATGAGACGCCCGACATGATCGCCGTCTACTCGCAGCTCACCGGCGTGAAGTACCCCTGGGCCAAGTACGCGCAGACCACCGTGGCAGACTTCTTCGGCGGCATGGAGAACGTCAGCGCGACCACCCTGGTCGACTGGCTCCCGGATGCGAAGGCGTACGCCGACCGCCCCTGGTACTCCTACATCCTGATTCCACACGAGCTGGCCCACCAATGGTTCGGCGACTACGTGACGACGAACAATTGGGCCAACATGTGGCTGAACGAGGGATTCGCGGAGTTCATGCCCGGCCAGTACTGGGGAACCCGCCAGAGCCCGCACGCCGAGCAGGACTACTACCTCGATGAGTACCGGCAGTACTTACAGATCGAGGGGAATCGCTCGATGCCGCTCGCGTCGATGGGATCGAACAACATCTATCCCAAGGGCGCGCTGGTTCTCGAGATGCTGAAGCATTACGTCGGCGAAAAGCGGTTCTGGGCGTCCATCCACAACTACCTCACGACGCACGCGATGAGCGGCGCCACGTCGGATGACCTGCGTCAGGCGTTTCTCGCCGAGACCGGTGAGAACCTCGACTGGTTCTGGAGCGAGTGGGTCTATCAGGCGGGATACCCGCAGATCACGGTGACCGCGACGTACGACAGCGCGGGGAAAGCGCTCGCCCTCGACATCAAGCAGACCCAGCAGGATTCACTCAAAGCCGACAGCACGGGCCTCAAGTTCACCGTCCCGCAGGTCTTCAAGATGCCGGTGGTCATTCGCGTAGGGACGGCGAAGGGCGACGTGAC
>DATNDQ010000157.1:0-16808 GCA_035553475.1 Gemmatimonadales bacterium | reverse complement strand
GGCCGCCCACAACAGCAACACCTCGGCCACCGGCACGCCGAGCTCCTGGGAGCGGAGAATCAGGAGCGTCTCCGGCATCCGGACGAGATATGACGCGGTAATTACGTAAAGTGATTTCGGGAGTCGGGAGTCGTTGGTCGTCTGCTCCGGCGGCACAGCGGTCGCCGCAGCAGTCGCTCGCGCGCGTGCTCCGCTGGTAGCCCAGATCGCCAGAATCAACACCAGCACGCCGGGGATAGCGCTCGACTCGATGACCGAGCGTACGCCCGCCTGGTGGAATTGCAGGAGGTACCACGCCACGAGCGGGCCGATCACAGCCCCGGCGTGGTCCATGCCCCGCTGAAGACCGAAGGCTCGCCCTCTCAGGTGTTCAGGAGTAACGTCCGCGATCAGCGCGTCTCGAGGGGGAGTCCGGATGCCCTTGCCGATGCGGTCCGTCACCCGAAGGCCGATCACCTGCCAGGCCGCGCCGGTTATCGAGATCACCGGGCGCACGACGACGGCGACGAAGTAGCCCAGGACGATCAGGGGCCCGCGGTGCCGCTCGCGGTCGGCGAGCTTGCCCGCCAGGAACTTCACGAAGGTTGATGCGAAATCCGCGAAACCGTCCAGTGCGCCGAGGGCGGCGGCACCGCCCCCGAGGACTCCCGTGACGAACGCGGGGAGGAGGGGATAGACCATCTCGCTCGCGAAGTCGTTCAGGAGCGAGACCCAACCGAATAGCACTGCCTGCCGGGGGAGCCGCTCCTTCACGCGAGGCCGAGTCCCCACCGGATGAGGGAGACGGGTAGAGCTCCGTAGGAAAAAAGGGCTTCGTGGAAGGCGTTGAGCGTGTACGCGCGCCCCTGTGCCTGCTTGAAGTCGTCCCGCAAGGAGAGGATTTCGCGCCGGCCCACCGCATAGCAGATCTGGTACGCCGGCCACGCACAGTACCGCCGCACTTCGGCTTCCGCGTTGGAGCGCTCGACGCCGAAGGTGGCGACGATCTGATCGACCGCCTGCTCGAACGTCATGCCGCGCGTGTGGAGACCCACGTCGAGCAGAACCCGCAAGGCGCGCCACAGCAGGTGGACCCGCTGGAAGAACCGCTCCTCCTCGCGGTCGTAGAAGCCCTCCTCCGCCATCATTTCTTCGCAATAGAGTGCCCAGCCCTCCAGGGTCAGGGGCGACAGGATCAGCTTCCGGATAGGCGAGGGCTGCTCCTGAGCGTGCATGATGTGGAGGTGATGCCCCGGATAGCCCTCGTGTACCGTGACCCCCGAGACCTCCCATTTGCAGCCGTGGTCGCGCAGCACGCGCTCCTGCTGAGCGACTGGCAGCCCGGAATCGGGTGGCGTGACGTAGAACCAGCCGTTCCGGTCGGCGGAGAAGGTGCCTGGGGCTTCGTACGCGGCGAAGGGGACGAGGGGGCGCAGGAACTCGGGGGTCATGACGACTTCAAGGGTGCCGGTCGGGAGCGGTGCGATCTTCCTGGTCTGCACGAATTTCCGGGCTCGCTCCATCGCCTTGCCGTAGAAGGGCACCAACTCGCCGGCGGCCGGGTGTTCTTCACGCAGCCGGGCGATCACCTCACGCCAGGATCGCTTGCCGTCGAGGCGCTTGGCCCGTTCGGTCAGGTCCGCTTCGATTTCCTCTTTGAGACGGTGCCCGTACCGCCACAACTCGGGTGCGGTATCCCGCAAGACATGCTCGTAGTGCAGGCGGAAGTTGAACGCGTCCTCGCCGAGCGCGAACTGGTCGGAGCCGGACTCCGTCCAGCGATCGAGGTCCTTCTGGAAAGACTCGAGCGCCGCTCGCGCCCTATCCACCGCCGCCATCACCCGCTCGCTGTCGAGCCCGTCCTGGGCGCCGAGACGGCTGATGGTCACGCTCGCCTCGCGTACCAGCGTCAGACCGCCCGCGGTCATTTGGCGCCCCGTCTCGCAGTAGACGCGCACCGGGTCGGTGAGTGTGGCCCGTGCGTCATCCAGGAAGGCGGGCACCTCCTCGAGCCGCTCGGTCAGCGCCCGTGCCCGGTGGGCGTCGGGGCGATCGCGGCGGGCGAGCAGGACGTAGAGCCCATTGAGGAGGTGAGAGAGCCAAAACTCGGGATTCTTGGTCTGCGGACGCTCTTTCTCGAACCGGTTCTGGGTGACCCGGAGGTCATTCAACAGAGCGGTGCGATCGATCTCCTCGTCCACGCCGTCGGTCGCCACTTCTTCCAGAGCCAGGGTGAGGGACTTCATCGCGGCGAGATGCGGCGTCAGCGTTCCCTTGCCGAACCGTCCCAGCCGTCCGTCATGGGCCGGGAGACCCGATTGGCTTGCGCCCACCGGGTCGAGATGCCAACGGAGATCGAAGTAGGACTTGGTAAGCCCGTCGAGCGAGCCTACTGCCATACGACCTGCGCGAGGAGGCGCCGGCACTCGTCTTCAGACAGGACTCGGTCGGTGCGTTTCGCGGCGTCGAACAGAACCTTGCAGGCGGCTTCGTTCTCGGGGTCAAACCCGTGGGTGGAGAGCCAGTACTTCACATTGGAGAGCCCGGACACGGGCGAAATGTCGATGCGCTGCTCGAGGCCGAGCTCGGCGGCGGGCACGGAGCTGTAGACCCGGTCGGCGAGCCAGTCGTGCCCCTTCTTCTTCGCCTTGATGATCGCGGCGGCGTGCACGCCCGTCCCGGTCCGGAAGGCGTCGGTACCCATCACCGGATAGTTGATCGGAATGGGAATGCCCACGGCGTCGGCCACGGTGCGGCAGTATTCGGCGAGCTTGCTCATGTCCCCTGCATACGCACCGAGCAGCTTCAAGTTGACGATCAGGAGATCCATCTCGGCGTTGCCCACCCGCTCCCCCACTCCCAGCGCGGTGGCATGAATCCGGTCGGCACCTGCTTCGATGGCGGCCAGACAGTTGGCGAGGCCCATCCCGCGGTCGCGATGTCCGTGCCAATCGATTTTCACGTCTTGCTTCTTGACGATCTCTTTCTTGACGAAGTCAATCAACGATCTCACGCCATCGGGAGTCGCGTGCCCGACCGTGTCCGCCAGGCAAATCCGCGTGGCTCCGCAGTTGATGGCGGCGCCATAGAGCTGTTTGAGGGTCTCCGGCCGTGCCCTGGTGGTGTCCTCCGTGACGTACATGACGGGGAGACCCTGCCTGGCGGCGAAGGTGACCGCTTCTTCGGTCGACTTGAGGATCCGGTCCACCGTCCAGTCTTCGGCGTACTGCCGGATGGGGGACGATCCGATGAACGTGGCGGCTTCGATCGGGATGCCGATCTCCTGAACGATCCGGGCGATCGGCTCGATGTCGGCTATGACGGTGCGGGCGGCGCAGTTGGGAAAGATCGGGAGCTTGTGATCCCGGATCTCCCTGGCGAGGGTCCGGACTTGTTCGACCACCCGGGGCCCTGCCCCCGGAAGGCCGATATCGGCCGCGGCGATGCCCAGATCGGCCATGAGATGGAGGAGGCGGCGTTTGGTCTCGAGGTCGGGGTCCCGAACCGAGGGGGACTGGAGCCCGTCGCGGAGGGTTTCGTCGTTCAGGTCGAACTTGGCCTGCGCCCAGTCGAACGGCTTTCCCTGCGTATTCCAGTCGTAGATGAGGTCGCGCTCGTCCATAGACTAGCATCACCCACTCCCTCGCCACCGTCAAGGCAGTTAGAGTGGTGTCGTGCCGCCCGACACGATCGCTCACCTGCTGGAGCATCCCCGCATTGCGGACGCCCGCGCCGCGATTGAATCCTCCGATTCAGACACCCTGACCCTCCAGTCGGCAGCGTCGGCCATCGCATCCCCGACGGGGCTCGAAGGCCGGCGCGCGGCGTGGCTCGTCGACCGCTTCCGTGACGCGGGTCTCTCCAGCGTCAGGGTCGACGACGCCGGGAACGTCCACGGCTGGCTGGGCGAACGCACCCGAGGGCCCGCCGTGGTCCTGGCCGCGCACCTGGACACCGTATTCGGCGCCGACGTGGACGTCAGTGTCCGCAAGGCGCAGAACGGGAGCCGGCTCGAGGGACCCGGGATTTCCGACAACGCCCGGGGTCTCGCCGCGCTCGTGGTGCTGGCGCGAGTCCTTTCCCGGGGTTCCCCGCCCTTCGCCCGGCCCGTGCTCTTCGCCGGCACGGTGGGTGAGGAGGGGTCGGGTGATCTCCGTGGCGTCCGTCATCTCTTCGCCAGCAAGGAGTTCGCGGCGCATGCGATGATCGCCGTGGATGGTGCGGGGGTGGAGCGCATCATCCACCGGGGTGTCGGGTCGGTGCGGATGCGGGCGCGTTTCCGCGGACCCGGGGGGCATTCCTGGGCGGCGTTCGGCGTGGCTAACGCGGCCAGCGCCGTCGGGCGGGCGGCGTCCGCGCTGGCGGAGATTCCGATTCCCTCGGACCCCCCTTCATCGCTCTCCGTGGTGCGCCTGGGGGGCGGCACGGGCTTGAACTCCATCCCGCACGAAGCCTGGCTCGATCTGGATATCCGGAGTGAGAGCGCCGAGTCCCTTCAGAAGCTCGAGGGACTGGCGCTGGCGGCCCTCGAGCGTGCCCGGGACGCCGAGAATGCGCGGCGTACGCCGGGGACGCCGTTGCTGAAGGTGGACACGGAGCCTCTGGGCCGCCGGCCCAGTGGCCTCACGCCCCGCGCGCACCCGCTCGTACAGGCGGCGCTCGACGCGAATCGTGCCCTGGGGCTCGCGCATGAGCTCGCGGCTTCGTCCACGGACGCCAACCTCCCCATGTCCCTCGGCATACCCGCCATCGCGCTCGGCGCCGGCGGGAATGCGGGCGACACGCACCGGACCTCTGAGTGGTATGAAAACACGAAGGGCCCGCTCGGGATCGTGCGGGCCCTCCTGGTCACGGCGGCGATGGCGGGAGTCCCGTAACGCGCGTTTCGGTACCGCCTCGCAGCACTTTACTTATTACCCCCGCCGAGCGTAGGGTTACGATGTCACCGAACTCTCAGGGGATTTCGGATGCCGGTGACCGCCAAACTCTCCCAAGCATTCTATGACGCGCTGGGGAACGATGTGGCGAACGAGTTGGTGGAGTGGTTCAACAGCGTGGACGCCACCTACCGCACCGACCTTCGCGAATTGAACGAGCTCAACTTCGCGCGTTTCGACGCGAAGTTGGAACAGCGTCTGGCCGAAACGAAGGCCGAGCTCTTGAAGTGGATGTTTCTATTCTGGGCGACCAATCTCGCCGCCCTGGTCGCCCTCGCCGGGCGGTAGTCAGCCCGGTTTAGTGCCCCACCCCTCCGCCTTGCGTCTTACTCTTCGCATTCATGAAAAACAGCAGGGGCAATAGCGCGACCATCGTGATCCCGAAGAGCAGGAACATGTGCTCGAAAGACAGCATCATCGCCTGCGCCGTTACCTGCCCGTTGATCACGGCCATCGCCTGCGTCTGCGCGACCGACACCGGCGTGCCGGTGGCGATCAGGTGACCGGTCACCGCCTGCAGCCGCTGCTGGAACACCGGGTTGTACATGCTGATGTCAGGAGCCATGGCGGCGCGGTTCTGCGCCGTGAAACGCTGCAGCAGCGTCGCCGACAGGGCGATCCCGACGGAGCCACCCAGCTGTCGCATCAAATTGAAGAGCCCCGTCCCCTGCGCGATTTTGCTCATCGGCAGCTCGGCCATCGCGAGGTTGGTCAGGGGCACGAAGATCATCCCCAGCCCGAATCCCCGGAAAATGAAGGGCCAGAAGAAGTCGCCGGTCCCGCTCTGAATGGTGAAGTGGGCGTGCTTCCACATCACCCAGCCGAATACCAGGGTGCCGATGGTGATGGAGAGCCGCGGGTTCAGCTTCGAGCGGCCGAAAATCCCCATGGTCACGCCTGACGCGATCGCGCTGGGCAGCAGCACCCATCCGGTCTCCTCGGCCGTCATGCCCAGGAGACTTTGCATGTAGACGGGGATCACGAATACGGTGGCATAGAGACAGATGCCGAGTCCCATGCCGAACAGCACGCCGGCCGTGAGCTGTTTGCTCTTGGCTATTCGCAGGTCGACGACGGGGTCTTCGGTCGTGAGCTCGTGCCACACGAAGGCAGCCAGCGAGACCACGCTGATCACCGCAAACGCGATGATCTGCCGCGACTCGAACCAGTCCTGCCGCTCCCCCCGCTCGAGCATGGTCTGCAGCGTGCCGATCCCGGCCGCCAGCAGCAGCAAGCCCCAGTAGTCGATCTTGGTGACCTTGACCGCGTGCTCCGAATCCCGGATTAGAGACAGCGTCATGAAGAACGCCAGGAGCCCGATCGGGATGTTGATGTAGAAGATCCACGGCCAGCCGTAGGCGTCCACGATGTAGCCGCCCAGCGTGGGGCCCAGGGCCGGACCCACCATCACGCCGATGCCGAAGATGGCCATGGCCGTGCCGTACTCGGACTTCGGGAACTCCTCGTACAAAATGGCCTGCGACGTCGACAGGAGTGCGCCCCCGCCCAGTCCCTGGACAATCCGCCAGAAGATCAGCGCGGTGAGCGACCCCGAATTGCCGCACAGGAACGACGCGATCGTGAAGATCGCGATCGAGCCCGCGAAATACCGCCGGCGGCCGAAATACGCCGACAACCACCCCGTGATCGGCAGCACGATGACGTTGGCGACGATGTAGCCCGTCGACACCCAGGCGATTTCGTCCAGCGTCGCGCCCAGGTTCCCCATCATGTGCGGGATGGCGACGTTCACGATGCTGGTGTCGAGCAGCTCCAGCACCGTGGCCATCGACACCGTCACCGCGATGAGATAGCGGAACCGGTAGCGCCGGGCTTCATAGGCCGACAGGCCGCCGGGGATTGCAGCGACTGCGGTAGCCACGAAAACGCTCCTTACTTCGTCTTGATGACCACGACGACGCTCATCCCGGGACGCAGGGTGAACGCCGGATCAGTGCTCTGGGGAACGGTGATCCGGACGGGCACCCGCTGGACCACCTTCGTGAAGTTCCCGGTGGCATTGTCGGGAGGCAGCAACGAGAAGCGCGCACCCGTGGCCGGGGAAATGCTTTCCACCTTCCCGGTGAAGTGCTTGCCTCCATAGGCGTCGGCGGTGATGTCCACCGAATCACCGGCCTTCACGTCGGCGACTTCCGTCTCTTTCAAGTTCGCGGTGATCCAGATGTCGTCCATCGGGACCACGCTCATCAGAGGCTCGCCGGGCTGCACCAGCTGGCCGACCTCGACGTTCTTCCTGCTGACGACGCCGGAGACCGGGGCCACGACCTGCGCGTAGGACAGCTGCAATGCCGCCTGATCGCGGGACGCCCGAGCCGCCGCGACGCGCCCATCGGCGCCCGCGAGGGCCGCCTGAGCCGCCGCGAGCCCGGCATCCGCCGAGCGGGCCGCCGCTTCCGCGGCATCGAGCTGCTGCGGGGAGACGATGCCCTGCGCCGCGAGGGGCCTGATCCGGTCCAGGTCCTGGTGCGTCTTTTCCGCGTTGGCTTGCGCCTGGTTCACCTGCGCCTCGGCCTGTCCGACCCGGGCCCGTGACGAGACGCTGGCGAGCGCGACCGCGAGGTCGGCCTGCGTCTGCTGCAACCTGGCCTGGTAATCCTTGTCGTCGAGCGAGACGAGGACGTCTCCGGCCTTCACCTGGGCGTTCTCCTGGACCCGCACGGAGGCGACGAAGCCGCCCACCTTGGGCAAGATCGGCACGACGTGGCCGTCCACCTGGGCGTTGTCGCTCGTGACGTGGCTGAGGTTGAAGATGAAGCGCCGCGCGCCCGTGAAGAGCATGAAGGCGAGGCCCAATCCCACGACGATCAGGATGATGCGCTTCCGGCCCCCGGCGGGCTTTTCAGGCGCCTGGGTAATGGAGGCGCCGCCCAGGGGGGCTTCGCTGTCGTTCGTGGAGGTCGAGTTTCGTTCTACAGTCGTTGCCATCGTCGGTCCCTTTTAATGAAGCGTCCGTGCCGCGCCCGCCGCCCGGGCGAGTGCCACCCGCGCCGCCGCCGCGCCATAGCGCGCGTCGATCACGGCGTCCCGCGCCTTCACCATCGTTGCCTGCGCGTCGATCACTTCGATGTTCCCCGCCACGCCGGCCTTGAACCGCTTTTCCGCCTGTGACAGCACATCGGCTGCCAGCGACAGCTGCTGCGAGGCGATCCCTTCCTGCGCCTCGGCCGAATGGAGATCGAGGAGCGCGCCCGCTACGTCGGCGGCGATCTGCTGCCGGAGATCGTGCTGGCGCACCTGCGACTCCTGAATCACCGCGTCCTGCTCCGCGGCCCGGCCCTCACGGCGGAAGCCGTCCAGCAAGGGGATGCTCACGGCTACCGCGAACTGTCGGGTGCTCCGGGAGGACCCGAGCGTGAGGCCGCTCTGTCCGTAATCGGCCTCGAACCCTATCCGCGGCAGCACCTCGCTCTGGATCGCGGATTTCGAGACCTGCGCGACGGTGCCACGGGCCTCTTCCACCTTCAGTTCAGGCCGGGCGTTCAGTGCCTGATTGACGGCGTCCTCCTGGGTGGCCGGTACACTCGCCGCCCCCAGGGCGGAACTCAGGGTGTCGTCGAGCGTGAGGACGGTCTTTACCGGATCAACGCCGAGGGCCCGTGCCAGAGCGATCCGGGCCTGGTCGTATTGGTTTCGGGCCACGATGAGCGCCCCGGCCGCCACGGCGACTTGGGTCTTCGCCCGCGTCGCGTCGATGGTCCCGGACACGCCGGCCTGGAGCTGGGCCTGAGCCAGCGACAGGACTTCCGCCGCAATGGCTGAATCCGCCTGGCGTGCCGCCACCGAAGCCTGGGCCCGGACGGCTCGCAGGTATGCGAGCGCGGCAACCTGCGCCGCGCTTTCGGTCGCTGCGTCTCCGGCCGCCACCGTGCTCTGGACCTGAGCCTCGCTCGCGCGCACGCGTTTGATGCTCGAGAAATCGAGCAGGGTCTGGTTGAACGTCAGCCGCGCGTCGTAGGTGCTGAACGGCGGCACGACGGTCGGCAACTGGATCGGCCCGCCCTTCGGAAACGGGAGGCCCAGCGCGTCGAGATCGTAGTCCCGATTCACCCAGGATCCGCCGGCGGTCAGCCCCGGGAGCAGCATGGACCGGGTTTGGCGCACGCGCGCCCGCGCCGCGTCGGTTTCGAGCCCGGAGAGTTGCACGGGGGCGGCCTGTCCGGTCGCCATCCTGACGGCGTCGCCGAATGAGAGGTGGATGGCCTCGATGTTCTGTCCCGTACTGATCTGCGCCTGAGCATTGGCAGACCTGGCGATGAGCAATGCGGCGGCGGCCAGCATCCAGCGATTACGCATGATTCAATTCCCCAATAGGCGCGGGGGCGAGACCCCGCAGCAGCATGTCGAGGTGCGCTTCCACGTACCGGTCGCCGTCGAACGGCTCCCGGATGCACCGATAGAGCGATTGACTGTGGACGACTGCCATCAGCATGGGAGCGATGACCAGCCGGACCGTCACCATCACGTCGACCTGACGGAATTCCCCGGAGTCGACGCCGCGCTGGAGCACCTGCGCGAAGAGGAGATGCCCGCGGCGAATCACTTCCTTGTAGTAAAACCGCGTGAGTTCCGGAAAGTTCGTCGCCTCCGCGACGATCAACTTCACGACCCCGGCCAGCGAACCTTTCCCGACGCTGGCCCACCAGCCCCGCACCATGTGGCGCAGCAGATCCGCGGAGCTCCCTTTCCACTCACGCACTTCCTGCTCGGCGGCGGCCAGGATGGGCACCACGGTTTGGCGGATGACTTCCTGGAAGAGCGTTTCCTTGTTTTCGAAGTAGAGGTAGATGGTACCCTTGGTGACGCCCGCCTCCTTGGCGACGTCATCGAGACGGGCGGCCGCGAACCCGTGCTGCGCGAACACTTGCAACGCGGCGCTCACGATCTCTTCGGGGCGGGCTTCCTTGCGGCGCTGCCAACGGGGCTTCATGGGGCTCTTCTTTGGAGGAATCATTACTAACTGAACGGTGAGTAATTAATACTGGTTCCCGGTTCCGGCAAGGGCGTCTGGCACTTCCTCACAAACCGCCCTAGAATGGCCCCGGTGACCAGCCCTGCGCAGGCCTATTCCCGCCCCATCAGGGCCATCGCGGTGGTGGTGGCCATCGCCTTGGCGCTCAGACAATACCTGTCCCTGTCCGTCTCTCCCCCCGCCTACGGCCAGCTCCTCGCGGTGCGGATTGGCACGCTGGTTTTGGCCATCGGAGTCGCCTGGCTGGCCACGCCCGCCCGCTCCATCCGCACCCTCAGAGTCTTCGCGATGGTGCTGGGACTTTCCCTGGCCCTCGCCGGCTGTCTGAGCGGATTGATCCTCCCCACCCGGTTCTGGGAGGTCGCCGGCTTGCTGCCCGCGGTCGTGCTGGGCGTCTCGCTCTTCATCCCATGGCCCTGGCGCTGGCAGGCCACCTTCGCCACCTCCGCCTTTCTCATCGAATACCTCACGCTCCGCTGGATCCCTGACGCCGCCCTCCCCTCTCCGCTCGCGGACGAAGGCGCGTTGGTGCTGCTGTTCAGCGCGGCCATCGCCAGCACCCTCGGGTCCCGCATCGCAGACAACGAGCGAAGGCGGGTCGCCGAGTCCGAAGCACGGTTTCGGGCGCTGTTCGAGGGCGCCGGCGACCCGATCGCGGCGCTCGAGCCCGATGGCCGGGTCCACGATGCGAACCCGCGACTCCTCGCTCTACTGGGAAGGCCGCTCGAGGACGTGCGGGGAAAACTCCTCGCGCACCTGCTGGCACCGGGACGAGGGGATGGGTGGCTCCTCGCCCCCCTGGATGCCGCGACGCAGGGTGCGGTGAGTCACGTCGAGCGGATCAAGCGGGCCGACGGCTCCGAGCTCGAGCTGGAAGTGACGCTCGCTCGTGTCGATACCCCGGCGGGACCCCTGGTCCAGGCGATCCTCCACGACCGCACCGAGCGCCGGGCACTCGAACGCCGCCAGGTTCAGGCCGAGCGGCTCGACGGGCTGGCGCGGTTTGCCGGCGGCATCGCGCATCAGTTCAACAATCTCATGGGCGGCGTGATGACCCACGCGTCGCTCCTGCGCACGGAAGCGAATGAAGCGGGTATTCAGGCGGTGGACGAGATTCTCGCGGCCGCGCGCCGCGGCCGGGACCTCACCAAGGAGCTGCTACGCTTCACGAAAGCCGGTGAGCTGTTGTTGCGTTCGACGCAGGTGAAGGAGATCCTCGACCGCGTCACGCTGCTCGCACGGTCCGCGCTCCCCGAATCGGTTCAGCTCCGGGTCGAGGCCGATCCCGGACTGCCCAACGTCCAGGCCGATCCCGACCAGCTCTCACACGCCATCTATCAGCTCATCCTCAACGCGCGTGACGCCATGCGGGATCAGCCCTCGGGTCAGGTCACCATCACCGCGGGCCGGGAGACCATCGAACGCGATCCACGGTGGCCGGAAGCAGCCCCCGGCTCGTACATCCGGATCTCGGTGAACGACATCGGCGCGGGGATGGATGCCACGACCGTCGAACGGGTCCTCGAGCCCTTCTTTTCCACCAAGCCCATGCATCAGGCGGCAGGACTCGGCCTCGCGGCGGTCTACGGGGTGGTGCGGGACCACCAGGGATCGGTGAGGATCTCGAGTGCCCTGGGGCGAGGCACGACGGTGGATCTCCTGATCCCCCGGAGCACCGCTCCAGACCCGGAACCGGTCCGTCCGACCCCGGCGGCGGCCCTGGCCCCGACCCCCAGCATGGTCATACTCGTGGTGGACGACGAAGCGATCGTGCGGTCATCCCTCAAGCGTGCGCTCACCAAGTTCGGGCACCAGGTGCTGGAGGCCGAGGATGGCCCGACGGCGATGATGGCCATGCAGACGGCGAACCCGCCGGTGCATCTCGTGATTCTCGATCTGGTCCTGCCAGGAGGGGGCGCGGGGATCCTCGAGCTGCTCAAGGCCACGCAGCCGACGGTCAAAGTCCTCGTGTCGTCAGGCTATTCGCCCGATCACGAGGTGGTCAAAGGGATCGAGAACCGGGCCGATGGCTTCTTGCAGAAGCCCTTCGAGATAGCGGACCTCAGGAAAGCGATCGCGAAGTTCCAGTAGCTACCGGGCTTTAGCTACCTCACCACCCGACGCGACCATCCCCATCAGCTGCGAGTGATGCAGCACCTGGTCGTTTCCGATCACCGAACCTGAAACCGTACAGTCGCCCACGCGCACCCGGCGGCCGAGGATGCTGTTCTCGAGCGTCGAGCGCTCGATGACGCTGCCGGCGCCCAGCGAGACGTTGGGGCCGATGGTCGAATCCTTCAGGGTGACGCCGTCTTCGATGTAGACCGGTTCCTTGATGGTCACGCCCGCGGGAATCGCCGGCTTCCGCGCCCGGCCGGTCTTCAGGACGTGCGCGTTGGTCTCGAGCAGGGTGTCCACCTTCCCGCAGTCGTACCACCCCTGCACTTCGGCGGTCAGGATCTTCTTCCCGCGGTCCACCATGTACTGGAACGCGTCGGTGAGGTAGAACTCACCCTTGTTCGCGGGGCTCGCGAGCACCTGCGCGATGCCGTCGAACAGGGTCTTCCAGTCACGGATGTAGTAGAGCCCGATATTCGCGAGCTTGGACACCGGCGTATCGGGCTTCTCCACGATCTTCGTCATGAACCCCTGGGCGTCGTGGACCACCACACCGAAGCGCTGGTAGTCCTCGACTTCCTTGGCCCAGATGATTCCGTCGGCGTCGGTCCGCTTGATCAGCGAGAGGTCGGCGTCGAAGAGCGTGTCCACGAAGATGATCAGGACCGGCCCGTCCACGTAGGGACGCGCCAGATTGATGGCTCCCGCCGTCCCGTCCAGCGTCTTCTGCTCGACGAACCTCGCGGCGACGCCGTAGTTCGAGACGATGTACTTCTCGACCGCCTCTTTCAGATGTCCCGTTATCACGATCAGCTCGTCGACGTCGAGTCCGGCGTTCTTGATCAGATCCATGACGTAATCCATCACGGGCCTGCCGGCGACTTCGACGAGCGGCTTCGGGACGATCTTGGTAAGCGGGAGGAGCCGGGTGCCCTTGCCCGCGAGCGGGACGATGACTTTCATCACGCCCGCCCGTAGCGGTCCTGAAGCCGGACCACGTCGTCGATTTCGGGGGTGGACACCTCGAGGAGATCCGTCGCGACCACCGCTTCGAATTGGTGAATCAGGGGCGGCTCAATGTGAAACGACTCGCCGGGCTTCATCCGCCGCTCGAGCATCGCGTCCCCCGGCTTGGTCCGCAAAATGATCTCCCCGGTGAGCACGTGAATGGTCTCATCCTTCATCTTGTGATACTGCAGGGAGAG
Organism: Gemmatimonadales bacterium; assembly: GCA_035553475.1. GTDB lineage: Bacteria > Gemmatimonadota > Gemmatimonadetes > Gemmatimonadales > GWC2-71-9 > 40CM-2-70-7. The sequence continues at coordinate 3,579 of DATNDQ010000157.1, read as the reverse complement.
CACCTGGCCCGGCTCGATGTGAAGGACCTTCCCCACGTAACGGTCGGTCCTGGCCCAAATCAGCTCATGGCCCCACGGCTTCTCCACCCGGTACGGCACGTCGCTCACGAAAGCTCCTCTGACAAACGCAAAGTCAATGAAGAAGGATAGGTGACGCAGGCCGTCACGCAGAGCCCGCACCCCACACACCCCTCCGGCTTGAGCACCGGATGCCCCGCCGCATCCATCGCGAGGGCCCGCTCCCCCACCGGGCACGCCCGTGCGCACACGCCGCAGGCGCTGCCGTGAAACGTGATGCACCGCTCCGGATCGAGCGTCAGACGGCCCAGGTGGATGCTCGCCCACCCATCGGCCGGCACCTGCAGGGCTGTGGTGGGACAGGCCGCCGCGCAGGGCATGTCCGCGCAGGCGACGCAGGCACGCCGTGAAGGTTCGAGGGCCGGGGTGCCCGCCGCCAGTCCCTCGCCCGCGGGGAGCTTGATGATGGCATGCACGGGGCAAACGTCGATGCACGCGCCGCACCGCGTGCAGGCCGCGAGGAAGGCCAGCTCGGGCCCCGCGCCCGGAGGACGAAAGTAACGGGTCGCGGCGACCCGGCGCTCGGTTCGCGCAGCCACCTCGCGGGCCAGTTTCGTGAACGCGTCGCGGAAGAAGGCCCGCCGTTCCGGCTGGTCCAGCTTAGAAGCTCGGTGCCAAGGACACCGTCCAGCGGAACGCCGTATTCCCGCCGGACCGGACGTCTTCGGCCTTGTCGAACCGGTTCACGAGGAAGGGCACCTCGAACCGGGTGGTCCACGCCAAGTCCCGGACCGCGGTCCGGAAGACCAGGCCCACACCGCCATCCCACAACGTCGTCACCGCGCTCGTCCCCGAGGCCGAAATCACCGCGGCGGTATCCACCAGACCACCGTCGAAGAACGCTTCGAACGTGGTGTTCCGCAGGAAGCCCGACCGCCTGCTCATCAGGCTTCGGGTCAGCTCGATGTTGGTCGTCACCGCCCACCGCCCGCCGAGGGCCGACGAGAATCCCCGGAGATTGCCGTCCCCGGGCGCCTGATAATAGAACCCCGGCCGGACAAACCACGCCCCTCGGCTGCGGAGCAGCGGATCCGTGAACGTGCTGTAGGGATCGGCACCACCCACGTAGATGCGGCGCTGGAGGGGCGGCGGATCGGCGGAGAAATACGCGCCTCCAAAGAGACGGGCGCCGAGGAAGACGTCACCCGCGAGGGGGGTGCGGACGCTGCCCTCACCGGTGAGACGCGCATACGTGTTCACGTCGTACCGGTTCTCGGAGATCACCCCGGGGCCCGGCACGCGGTACACGATGCCGCCCTTCACGCCGAAGTTCGTCGTCCAGAGCGTCCGTCCATGACGCGCGACATTCGAGTACCAGGGCCCGAGTTCGAGAGTCCCCGCGTCATCCCAAGTCCGGCGGTCGAGATACCCGACGTCGGTGGTCGACATCCACTCGACGTCGAACCCGGCGTGCGGATCGGACCCGGGATTCGAGAAGGGCTGGAAGGGGCTCTTGATGAGGGTGCGGTCCCACCGGAGGAGGGCGCCGGCCCGGCCCTCGACATCCCAGCCCGAGATCGTCGTGGTCTGACGGGGACTCCGGAGTCCCGTCGGATTCACCACCGAGAACTCGAAGCCCCACGGGTGGCTCGCGTCGCCGCCGGTCTCGCGGCTCAGGTCGTCGGAGCCCCGGTCGAAGAGACCGTCGTAGTTCTGGTTCGAGTGCAGCGATACCACGAGGCCGCCGAGATCGTTGTACCAGATCTGGGGACGGTACCCCTGCACCAGCGAGTCACGGCGCGTGACGGTCTTCGTCGGATCGTCGAAGACGATCTTGGTCGCTCCGCGCCCCTTGAGGAATCGCGACTCGTAGTTGTTGAGGTAGTTCCAGTCGTGCGTGCGGAGCCGCGGGTCGAGCTTGAGCCGCCCCGGCTTCCGGGCCGTGACGAACTCGACGCGCTCGGTCTCCGGCTGTCCCGTGGCGCGGGCGTAAATCGTGTCGTCGTCCCCGATCTCCACCGGCAGCCATCCGTCTCCCAGCCGCTGAATGGTCACCGTCGTCCGCCACTGGCCGTCCCGCAGCTGCGTCCGCTCGACCGAGGCGAGCTTGTAGTCGAAGATCGGGACGCCGTGAAGCCACTGGCCGAAGAACCACCCCAGGTCCTGCCCCGAGACCTCTTCACAGACCGCGCGGAACCGGTCTTCATTGACGTGTTTCAGCTTCCAGCGGTCGAAATAGGTGCGCAGAATCTTGTGCATCGTGGCATCGCCCACGATGTACCGGAGCTCCTCATAGAAGAACTGGCCCCGGTTGTAGATCATCAGGTTGTACGTGTTGAAGTCGCGATACCGCTCGCTCACCATCGAGACCGGCTCGCTCCACCCGTCCAGATCGAGGGACGTGAACAGCCCGTCGAGCCCGTCGTAGCTCGGCCTCCCGCCATGCGTTTCGAAATACCATCCAGTCTGGAAGCTCGTGAAGCCCTCGTCGAGATATCCCTCGCGCCATTCGTTGTTGGCGAGCTGGCCCATGGTGTACATGTGCCCGCCTTCATGGAGAATCAGGCCCTGATCGGGTCCGCCATCCATGATCATCATCGGGAACTCGGTGCCGCCCCCCTCGATCCGGTGAACGTTGGTGAGCTGGGGCCACTGGTACTTCCCGTACGTCGAATCGAGCCACTGGAGCGCGACCTCGGTCCGCTTCACCGCGATCCCACCTCCCCAGGTGGCCCGGTCCTTCGGCTGGTAGAGCACGTGCACCACGACGTCTTTGAACTTGCCCTGCTCGTACACGTAGTTCGGGTTGAGCGTGAAGGCGAAATGATGAACGTCCCGAGCCACGAAGCGGACCTTCTTCCGTCCCGCCGCGGCCGAAGGGCAATCGTGGGGCGCCCCCGCGTAGTAGTCGCGCTGGTAGTTCACCGGTTCAGAGGCGTTGGCGTTCGCTTGCTCCCACCCCGGGTCACCGCAGACGGGCACGCCCGTCGCACCCACCACCTGGTCCGACGGCAGATCCAGCGTCACGTCGAAGGTGCCGAACTCGCCGTAGAACTCGCCGGGGGGGTAGAGCGGGTGCGCTTCCCACCCGTACTCGTCGTACACGACGACCTTCGGATACCATTGCGCGAAGTCGTAGCGGCGCGTCTTGGGGTCGCGTCCCTGACGGCGCGGCAAGGTCGAGAGGCGCGCCTGCCAGTCGATGTCGACCGTCAGCTGCCCGCCCGGCGGGAGCGCGTGCGGGAGCTTCCAGTGCGCGATGGTGGAGTCGGGCGCGTTCGGATAGTCCGGCGCGCCGGCCTCCCCCATCACCGTGGCCTTGGTGATCCGCTCGAACGCGTAGTCAGGATCCTGCATGTGCTGATAGCGAACTACTCCCGACGCGGAATCGTACGCGGCCCAGCGCGATCCGGGCCGGAACGCGTTGAGATAATCGTGCACGTAAAAGTCGTGTAACGTGTCGGGCGATTCATTGACGTAGACGATCCGCTCGTGCGCGGTCAGCACGCCCGTCGTTTCATCGAGCGAGGCATCGATCGTGTACGCGACCCGCTGCTGCCA
>DATNDQ010000156.1:0-4098 GCA_035553475.1 Gemmatimonadales bacterium | reverse complement strand
GCTTATCGCGCCCGAGAGTTCACATCGACGGCGCGGTTTGGCACCTCGATGTCGGCTTGTCACATCCTGGGGCTGGAGAAGGTCCCAAGGGTCCGGCTGTTCGCCGGTTAAAGTGGCACATGAGCTGGGTTCAGAACGTCGCGAGACAGTTCGGTCTGTATCCGGTGCGGGCGTTGGAGTGTTGAGGGATGTCGTCCCTAGTACGAGAGGACCGGGACGAAGCGACCTCTCGTGTCCCGGCTGTTCCGCCAGGAGCAACGCCGGTTAGCGATGTCGCGCGGGGATAACCGCTGAATGCATCTAAGTGGGAAACCCTCCCCAAGATGAACACTCCCGGGTCGCAAGACCCCTAAAGGGCCGTGGGAGACTACCACGTTGATAGGCGGCAGGTGCAAGGCGCGCGAGCGCTTCAGCCGAGCCGTACTAATTGCCCGTGAGGCTTGATCTCTTCGCAGTCTCTCGGTTTGATTTTTTGACCAACACACACGCGGCTGTCGGATGTCATACAGTCTATGGCTGGTGACTAGCGCGACAGGGCCACACCCGTTCCCATCCCGAACACGGTCGTTAAGCCTGTCAGCGCCGATGGTACTGCGGTTGCGAGACCGTGGGAGAGTAGGCCGCCGCCAGCCAATCTTTCGAAGCGCCGAGCGCAAGCTCGGCGCTTCGCTTTTCCGCCTCCTGCCACCGCGGCCGCACGTTCGCGTCAGCCCCACGCCACGCCGACGCCACCGCCCGCCAGTGCACCCGCGCACTGTCCGCCTGACCGGCCCCCGCGAACGCCCGCGCCAGAAGCTCGTGCAGCTCCGTCCGCGTCACCCACAGGTTGCTCGACTGCAGATCCCCCCGTAACGCCGCCTGCAATGGATACACCGCCTCCGCCGGCCGCCCGGCATCCACCAGCGCGCGCGCCAGCTCGTAATTCTCCCGCGTATACCCGATGGTCCAGGACCAGATCGACGCCCGGAACTCCTCGATCGCCTTGGGCAAGTCGCCCCGCGCCCGCCACAACAGCCCGCGCACGTAGTGATGGAGCAGGGGATCCCGCCCGAACGCACTCTGCGCCCCGCTCGCCTGGATCGTATCCGCCAGCGCCACGAGCGACGCCGTGTCACCCGCCGCTGCAAGACTGGTCGCGACATGGGTCAGGATCCACGCGTGCTGCTTCGCGTACACGCCGGGCAATCCCGGCCGCGGCCTGATGTGCGCATCCCACCGCCGGAAGAACCGGGCTGCCTCAGCACCCTGGCCCATCTCGAGCAGCGCAATGCCTTCCTGCAGCGACGGCCCGTGGCTCCGGGATAGTGCCAGCGCCTCCCGCCACCGGCCCTGGTCCCGCAGGCTGATCGCCAGGAACCACGACCCCTCACCCGCCAGGGAGGGGTCCGTACTCGCCATCTGCCGGGTCAGCCGGCGGTCTGCCGAGTCGTAGTTGCCGGCTCGCACGTCGAGTTGCGCCGCTTCAAAATCGACGAAGCTCCGGCTGTCCCCGTAGCTCTTTCCGAAGGCGGCCAGCGCCTCCGCGTAGCGGCCCTCGCGAGCCAACGCTTCTCCCATCCGACCCCAGACGCTCGGATGATCCGCCTGGACCAGCGCCCACACCCGCGTGTCCCGCTCGGCGGCAGCGAGGGAGTCCCCGGCCAACTCGCTCAGGAACATGTAGTCGTAGGCCTGGCACGCGAGACAGCGCGCCAGCCCCTGCGCCTCGTGAGGCCCGATAGCGACCAGGCTGAGGGAATCGAGGCGCACGACCTCCCGGTAGTGGCGGGCCGCGCCGGCGAAGTCCCCCCGCTCGAGGGCGATGTCCCCGAGCGCCATCCGCGACTCCAGATCTTCCGGATACCGGACCGCCAGCGTCTCGGCCACCGCGAACCCAAGTGGCGAGTAGGTCTCGTTCGCCACCTGCTCGAGGATCCAGAGGCGCTCGCGATCGGTCGCCCGGTCCGCCAGACCGGCCGCCTTGAGTCCCCACACGCTGCGCAGGCTGTCGTTCGGCGACGCGAGCCCCGCGTAGTGGGCGGCCATCGCGAACGTCGAATCTTCATTCAAGGCCGCCAGAAAGAGGCGGTATCCCACCGGCAGGTCCTCCCGCCGGTACGCCTGGAGACCCTCGACGTAGAGCCGGTAGGCCACCATCGACTGGGTCGTGACGTCGGCGATCCGCTCCCGCGGGGAGGGGACGCCGTACCCCCGCGCGATCAGGGTCGTGGCGTCGTCAACCATGGCGAACAGATCCGCCCCGGTTGCCCGGTACGCATGCACCACGGCTCCATTCTTGAGCTCCACGATCTGGACGTCGAGCGTGAGCCCCCCTCCGCGCTCGTCGTGATGCACGGTCCCCTGAAGCAACTGATCGGCGCCCGCCTGCGCCGCCGCGGCGTTCATCGTCGCGCCCGTATCGCCGGCGGCCCGCAGATGCCCCTGCAGCTCGTACAGCCGGGTGACCGGGATCACCCGCATGTTCGAGAGACGTGCCACGCTGGTCGAGAGCAGATCGGACGTCACCGTCGAGAGCCGGGACGAGTCGCCCGCCGCGAGGGTGGTGATGGGACCGACCGCGAGGAGCGGGGCACTCGGCCCCCGGCGCAGAGCCGCGATCGCCGCACCACCCGCGGCGAGCATGAGCACGAGCGCGGCCGCGACCGCGCGCCAGGGCACTCCACGACGCCCTCGGGCCGGCGCCACGGTATCCGGACCCGTACGCGGAGCAGCCGGGGCGACCGGGAGAGCCACGCCTGGCTCCGCGGGCGCGACGGCCCCGGGACCACGCCGCAGGCCCTCAACAACTTGAGCGATCTCGCGCCCCGGTTCGGCACCCAGTTCCTCCTGAAGCCGCCGGCTGAACTCCTCATACGCCCGCAGCGCCCCTCCACGATCGCCGGTGCGGGCCAAGAGTCGCATGAGATCGCGAACCCCAGTTTCATCGGTCGGATCGAACGCCACGGCCCGTTGAGCCCAGAACGTCGCGGCCGGCGCGTGTCCGTCACGCTCCTCGTGAACGGCCAAGGCCCAGGCCCCACGCATCGCCAGGTTCTTCAGCCTGCGCCGTTGTTGGGAGATCCACTCTTCGAGATCAGTGGATGCCTCGGGGACGTGTAGCCCCGCCAGAAAATCCCCACGGTACAGCTCCAGCGCGTCCGCCGTCCGTCCCTCAGCCAGTGCCGACTCGAAGAGCGTGGCGTCGCACCGCAGCGCCCCGGCATCCACACCCAGCTCCTCGCCTCCACGTCCCGGAATCGCCTCGGCACCCAACTGCTGGCGCAGGAGATAGATGGTCTGGCGGAGGACCTGCCTGCCACGCGCCTGATCGGCCTCGGGCCAGAACAGGGGAAGCAGGGAATCTCGGCGTACGAAGCCCTTGGGCTCTGTGAGGGCGATGTAAACGAGGAGGGTGAAGCGTTTGGGCTGGGCCAGGACCTCCGCGGCGCGCGGCTGGCCCGGGGCATTGATATCAATCGACCCCAGGGTCCTCAGCACGATCATGCGCGAATCCTGGTCAAGTGGCTGGCCGTTTCTGGCGTCAACTGGCGATTGACGGCGCCTTGTCGGCGGCTTTACGGCCACCTCCGACATTCGGAACGTACCGCCTGCTTCCGTCCTCCGCAAACGGGTGCAATGCGATTCGTCATGCTGGCGTTGCTGGTCGTTTCCGCCATTCACTGCCGCGAACGCGGGGGCTCAGTGGCGTCCGCCACCCCGGTCGTCTCCATCACGCCGGGGGGCCTCTACCTGCTCGTTCCCTCCGAGGCTGCGGCGTATCGACGCGGCCGTGAACGGGAGATCGGGTTGCTGCGGGACGCGCTCACCCGGCATACGGCAGTGGCCCCGGCGACGTCCATCCGGGCAGGTGCCGGCGCCGCGGGCCTCACCGTCGACACCTACCAACTCCTCGTCGCCCGCGTGGATTCCGCCCTGCGGCTCCGTAGCGCGGTGGTCAACACGGACTCGAGCGGACCGGCCCGGGCCGAGTGGGCGGAGCTCGACTCCCTGCGGGTGGAGTTGACGGTCCTGCGGACCCGACTGGATGCGGTGGGGAACCCCACACCATGACGAACCGGATCCTCACCGCCTCGCTCCTCGTGATCGCGGCCCCGTTGG
>DATNDQ010000155.1:0-5627 GCA_035553475.1 Gemmatimonadales bacterium | reverse complement strand
GTGAGTTAATTTTCGCCCATGCTTTTCGCCCTCCAAAAGGCCGCGCAGCAGCCTGCCATGCGGCCGCCTCGCGCGCTCGACCAGATCACCGACTGGCTCGGACTCGGTGACCGCGAGGTGACGGGGAAGCTCTTCCAGGCGCTGATCATCGTCACCGTGGCCTGGGCCGCGATCTGGATTCTCCGCTACTTCGCGCGGCGTGTGGAGCGGGCGGCGCATGGGCACGGGCATGGCGTGAGCCGGGGTGAGACGCTCGCCCGCCTGGTGCAGAGCGTTGGTACGGCCGTCATCGGCGTCGCCGCGTTCCTCATGACGGCCTCCCTCTTCTTCAATATCACACCTCTCCTTACCACGGTCGGCATCGCCGGGCTGGCGGTCTCGTTCGGCGCGCAGAGTCTGGTGAAGGACGTCATCGCCGGGTTCTTCATCCTGCTCGAGAACCAGTACCAGCTGGGTGACTCCATCAAAATCGCGGGCGTGGAGGGGACCGTCTCTCACCTCACGCTGCGGGCCACCGTGCTTCGTGACGGCGCGGGGGTGGTCCACTTCATTCCGAACGGGCAGATCGGTGTCGTGTCCAACAACACGCGCACGTGGTCGCGCGCCGTCGTGGATGTCGGCGTCGCGTATGGGGCGGACATTGACCGGGTGACGAGCGTTCTCAGATCCCTCATCGCCGACCTCGGCAAGGATCCGTCCTGGTCCCCCCGCCTGACGGGGGAGAGCGCGGTCTCCGGCGTCCAGCAGCTGGGGGACTCGGCGGTCGTCATCCGCGCGTGGGTCAACACGCAGCCGGGTACGCAAGGCGAGGTGAAGAGCGAGCTGCTGCGGCGGATCAAGTCCACATTCGAACGCGAAGGAATCGAGATGCCGTATCCCCAGCACGTCGTCCACCTGATGAATGAAAGGGCCGCGACGTGAGCCTGACCCTCTTCAACACGATGTCCCGCGCCATCGAGCCCTTTCAGCCGCTCCACCCGCCGCGGGTGACGCTGTACACGTGCGGCCCGACCGTCTGGAACTATGCGCACATCGGAAACTTCCGGACCTTTCTCTTCGAGGACCTGCTCCGGCGGCACCTCGAGGCTTCCGGGTACGACGTCTTCCACATCATGAACCTGACCGACGTGGATGACCGGACCATCAAGGCGGCGGCTGCGGGGGGGAAGACGCTCACCGATCACACGGAGCAGTACGCGCAGGCGTTCTTCACGGACCGGGACTTCCTGCGGATCCGCCCCGCGCACGTCTATCCCCGTGCCACCCAGTCCGTGCCGGCGATGGTCACGCTCATCGAGAAGCTTCTGGCCAAGGGCGTCGCCTACAAGGGCGACGACGGGTCGGTGTACTTCGCCATCAGCAAGTTCCCGACGTACGGCCGTCTGTCCCGTCTGGACACGCGGGAGATCAAGGTCGGGGCGCGCGTCGCTTCCGATGAATACGCGAAGGATGACCCGCGGGACTTCGCGCTCTGGAAGAAGTCGGACGACGAGGACGAGCGGGTGGGCGCGGCATGGGATGCGTCGTTCGGCCGGGGCCGGCCGGGATGGCACCTCGAATGCTCGGCCATGTCCCTCGACGAGATCGGCAAGCGCTTCAAGGTCGAAACCCTGGACCTTCACGCCGGTGGGATCGACCTGATCTTCCCGCATCACGAGGATGAGATCGCGCAGTCCGAGGCAGCGACGGGCCAGACCTTCGCCCGGACCTGGCTGCACGGTGAGTTTCTTAACTTGCGCGGCACCAAGATGTCCAAGCGGTATGGCAACATCCTCACGGCGCGGGACCTGAAGGAGCAGGGCGTGGACGCCGCCTCGGTGCGCCTCCTCCTTTTCCAGACGCACTACCGCCAGTCCATCGATTTCAACGACGACGCGCTCGCCGCGGCCGCCGAAGGCGTGCGCCGGCTCGGCGAGTTCCAGGAACGCCTCGCTACGGCGCGCCCCGACCCGAAAGGGACGCTCGCCGACCTCGCCGCCGGCATGGAGCAGAACGTCCGGGCGGCGCTGGATGACGATCTCAACGCACCGCAGGCGCTGGCCCATCTCTTCGAGTTCGTGCGCGCGGCGAATCGCGAGATCGACGCGGGTGCCGGTGGCGCGCCCACGGCACAGGCGTCTCTGCGCAAGGTGATGGACGTGCTCGACGTCATGCCCACGAAGAAGACGGTCGCCGCCGACCTTTCGCAGTGGGTGGAGGAGCGCGTGTCGGCACGCACCCAGGCGCGTCAGTCCCGGGATTTCAAGGAAGCGGACCGGATTCGCGCCGAGCTGAAGGAGAAGGGCGTGGAAATCGAGGACACGCCGGGGGGCACGAAGTGGAAGATCGGTTGAGCGTGGCGTAACGGAACCTTGACGGGTCTCGAACGGTTTGGAAGTACACCCGGCGATGACGAAGAAGGAGATTGCAGCATGCTCATGACCCCGCTCACACTTTGGCTCGCATTGTCCGCCGGCGCCGTTTCTCCCAAGGCGTCGGTCGACACCGCGGTCTTCGCAGGCGGTTGCTTCTGGGGCATCGAAGGCGTGTTCGAACACACCCGCGGGGTCATCTCGGCCACCGCGGGATACGCGGGCGGGCACACGGCGTCACCGTCGTACGAGGAGGTCTCGTCCGGCGAGACGGGTCACGCGGAGGCCGTGCGGGTGGTGTATGACCCCGCGCAAGTGACGTATGGGCAGCTGCTGGCGGTGTTCTTCACCGTGGCGCACGATCCGACGGAGCTCGACCGGCAGGGTCCGGACGTCGGGACGAACTACCGGTCGATCGCGTTTTACCGGGATTCGACCCAGCACGCCGCGATCAACACGTTCATCGCCGAGCTCCAGAAGCGGCGGTTGTATTCGAAGCCGGTAGTCACCGAGGTGATCCCCATCGCGACGTTCTACGAAGCGGAGGGATATCACCAGCATTACATGGAGCATCATCCCGATCAGCCGTACATCGCCTTCAATGACGCGCCGAAGGTGACGCATCTGAAGGAAGCATTCCCCGCTTTGTATCGCGATTCCTGGAAGTAGCGCGCCGAACGGCGGCTTCCGCGCGACGAATCGGCTCCCGCGTTGCGTCCTGGTCGGGTAGGATGTTTTCACAGGCCTGAGGCCTGCGCTCGGCACAGCATTGCGCTTAAGCGCACTGATTCGCCGAGCACACGCTTCAGCGTGTGAAACCACGGGACGTCACTCCGGAGGCTCGAATGCTCGCCGTCGTTCCTCTGCTCGCCGCACTTCTTTCTGCCCAACCGGCGCCGACACCGAAGGCCGCCCCACTCGACACCGCCGTGCTCGCGGGCGGCTGCTTCTGGGGCGTCGAGGGCATTTTCGAGCATGTGAAGGGCGTGGTGAAAGTCGTGTCGGGGTACGCGGGCGGGACACTCGCGAACCCGACCTCGGCCCAGGTCTACAACGGCGGGACCGGCCACGCCGAATCGGTGATGATCGTCTACGACCCGGCGCGCGTCAGTTTCGATCAGATTCTGCTCGTCTTCTTCAACGTGGCGCATGATCCCACGCAGCTGAACCGCCAGGGCCCCGACGTCGGGAGCGACTACCGCTCCATCGCCTTTTACCGGGATTCGACGCAGAGGCAGTCAGTGGAGGACGCCATCGCGAGCCTCAAGCGGCGGCACGTGTACTCGGATCCGATCGTGACCGAGGTACTGGCGTTCCGCGCGTTCTATCCGGCGGAGCCCGAGCATCAGGGGTTCATGCAGCGCCATTTGAGTGACGCGTACGTCGTGACCAACGACCTGCCGAAGCTCGAGGTACTCAAGACGCGGTACGCCACCCTGTACCGCGCGGAGTGGCACGACTGACGAGGGGCGCTATCTTGGGCCCCCATGGAACTCACCCGCCTCGACGTCGTGATCGCGATCGTCTCGATCGTGATCTGCTTCGCCCCCGCGCTCTTCTTCGCCCGCCGGTCGGGGAAGGGCACCGCTGAGTTCTTCGCGTCGGGGCAGGCGGCCCCGTGGTGGCTGGTCGGCACCTCGATGGTGGCGACGACGTTCTCCACTGATACGCCGAACCTCGTCACCGACTTCGTCCGATCCCACGGCGTGTCGTACAATTGGGCCTGGTGGTCATTTCTGCTCACGGGAATGGCCACCGTGTTTTTCTACGCCAAGTTGTGGCGGCGTTCCGGCGTCCTGACCGATCTGCAGTTCTATGAGTTGAGATATTCGGGAAAACCCGCCGCTGTGGTGCGGGGCTTTCGAGCGATTTACCTGGGCCTGTTCTTCAACCTGACGATCATGACGACGGTGACGCTCGCGGCGGTGAAGATCGCGAACGTCATGCTGGGCTGGGACCGGCTGACCACCATCATCGTCGGCGGGCTCACGTGCATACTCTTTGCGTCGGTGTCGGGGCTCTGGGGCGTGCTCGTGACCGACATGATTCAATTCGCGCTGGCGATGTTCGGCGTGATCGCGGCGGCCGTGGTGGCGCTCGATCAGCCGCAGGTCGGCGGACTCGCCAACCTGTTGCATCGCACTGACCCGCACGTCCTCTCGCTGCTCCCTGATTTCTCGAACTGGGATGTCGCCGTGGCGGTCTTCATCATCCCGGTGACCATCCAGTGGTGGTCGGTGTGGTATCCCGGTGCCGAGCCGGGAGGCGGGAGCTACATCGCGCAGCGGATCCTGGCGTCGAAAAACGAGAAGCACGCGCTGGGGGCAACCCTCTGGTTCAACATCGCGCACTACGCCCTGCGGCCGTGGCCCTGGATCATCGTGGCCCTCGCGTCCATGCTCGTCTTCCCGACGCTTGGTGACATTCAGCGCGCCATCCCGCACGTGGATCCGCGGCTCATCGGGAACGACCTGGCATATCCGGCGATGCTGACCCTGCTGCCCGCGGGCATGAAGGGTCTGCTCATCGCGTCGCTGTTCGCCGCCTACCGGTCCACGATGGAGACGCACCTCAACTGGGGATCGTCCTATCTGGTGATCGACTTCTATCAGCGGTTCCTGGCCCGAGGGAAATCGGAGAAGCACTACCTGTGGATTTCCCGGGGGCTCACGGCCACGCTGATGGTGCTCTGCGGCTTCTTCACGCTCTTCATCTCCACCGCCAGCGAAGGATTCCAGCTCCTGCTTTCGATCGGCGCGGGAACGGGGTTGATCTATCTGCTGCGGTGGTTCTGGTGGCGGATCAACGCCTGGAGCGAGATCGCGGCCATGATGGGATCCTTCGCGTGCTCGTTCACCTTGTTCATCGGAAGACACGCATTCGGGTGGAACATCTCGGACGCCCGGACCTTGATCATCGTCGTGGCCGTGACCACGGCCCTGTGGATCACCGTCACGATGCTGACGAAGCCCGTGGATGACGCGACGCTCGATAATTTTTACAAGCTCACCCGCCCCGCGGGGGCCGGGTGGCGCACCGTTCGCGAGCGCACCAAGCTTCCGCCCTCGCCGGACTCACTGCCTCAGGCGCTCCTCGGCTGGACCGCCGGATGCGCCTTCGTCTATTCGGCACTCTTCGGGGCGGGGAATGCGCTCTACGGACGCTCGGGGCAGGCGGGGGTCTGCTTCGTGATGGCGATCATCAGCGGCATCGTGCTGTACCGGGTGATCAGCTCGATGTTCAGGGGTGAGGCGGCTCCGGCTGGTCGCGGGTGAG
>DATNDQ010000154.1:0-6566 GCA_035553475.1 Gemmatimonadales bacterium | reverse complement strand
TCTCCGCCGCCCAGGCCCTCGAACGTCTCCGCCAGGGCAACGCCCGCTTCGTCGCTGATCTGGCCAAAGCTGATGCCGGCCATGACCGCCGCGCCGAGCTCGTCAACGGCCAGGCCCCCTTCGCCATCATCCTGGGCTGTTCAGACTCCCGCGCGCCGGCAGAGTTCGTCTTCGATCAAGGGCTGGGCGACCTCTTCGTCATCCGCGTCGCGGGCAACGTCATCGCGCCATCGCTCGTCGGCTCGGTCGAGTTCGCCGCGGAAGCCTTCGGAACGAAGCTGGTCGTGGTGATGGGCCATACGCAGTGCGGCGCCATCAAGGCGACCCTCGAACAGCTCCAGCGGAAGTCGGGTCCGATCTCTCCTAACCTTCAGGACATTGTCGACCGCGTCCGTCCGGCGGTCGAGAGCATCGTGCTCACGCGTCCCGATCTGAAAGGTGACGAGCTCTCGCGGGAGGCGGTGCGCGCGAACATCCGTGCCTCCGCCGGGCAGCTCCGGCATGGCTCACGCCTCCTGGAGGGCCTCATCAAGAACGGCGGACTCATGGTAGTCGGTGCGGAATACGCACTTGAGACGGGTGTAGTGGAGTTTTTCGCCTAGCCCAGTAGGTTCCTTCCCCTATATGACTGGATCGCCGGAGGGGTCTACACCCCCGCTGTCCCTGCCGTTGCCGCCCCGCGTCGCCGGACTCGCTGTGCTCACCCGGAACCTCGATTGGAGCTGGAGCCAGGACGCCCGGCAGCTCCTCCGTTCCATCGACGAAACGCTCTGGCATCTCACCAGGCACAACCCGATCGAGCTCCTCAAGCGCGTGGACCCGGCCCGTCTGGCCGCCCTCGCCGCCGACGCCGATTTCCTCAAGCGCTACGACCAGGTGATGGAGCAGGAAGCGCATCGGACATCGGGACAGGGGACCTGGTTCAAGCATGAGCACCCGGAGCTCTCGGGACCGGCCGCCTATTTCTGTGCCGAGTTCGCGTTCCATAATTCGGTGCCCATCTACTCGGGTGGCCTCGGCATCCTGGCCGGCGATCACTGCAAGGCAGCCTCGGACCTCGGCGTTCCCCTGATCGGTGTCGGCCTCCTCTATACGCGCGGGTACTTCGACCAGCGCGTGCGGCTCGACGGCTGGCAGGAAGACGCGGACGAGCACTTCGACGCGTCACTCACCCCGCTGGAGCGCCTCCCCACCGTCGTGAAGCTCCGAATGGGTGGGCGGGAAGTCAGTGTCGGCGTCTGGCGTTTGATGGTGGGCCGGGTCCCGATTTACCTGCTCGATACCGACATCGAGCCGAATACGCCGGCCGACCGTCAGCTCACCCATCGGCTCTACGTGGGCGAGCAGCACATGCGCCTCTCTCAGGAATGGATCCTCGGCGTGGGGGGCGTACGCGTCCTGCGCGCCCTCGGGATCAATCCGGCCGCCTGGCACTCGAATGAGGGGCACGCCGCGTTCATGCTCCTCGAGCGGCTCCGCGAGCTGACGGCGGACGGCGTTCCGCTCGCCGAAGCGACGCGGCAAATCAGGGCGAACAGCATCTTTACGACGCACACGCCCGTTCCCGCCGGGCACGATGCCTTCACCTCCGCGGATGTCGAAACCAACGCCGGCCCGATCTGGGAAGAGATGGCCCTGGACCGTGAAACGGTCTTCGGATTGGGGCATCATCCCGTCCATGACCACGGCCTCTTTCACATGGCCGTGCTCGCGCTCCGGCTCTCCGGCCGCGTCAACGCGGTGTCACGGCGGCATGGCGAAGTATCGCGCGGATTGTGGAAGGATCTGTGGCCCGACCGTGACGCGGCCCACGTACCCATATCTCATGTGACCAACGGCGTACATCTCGAGACGTGGATGGCGGGGAAGGTGAGCGCCTTGCTCGACGACCACATGAAGCACGGGTGGTTCGACCGTTCCGGCGATGGGTCCTGGGATGCGGTACTGACGCTGAATGATGCCGCGCTCTGGAGCACGCACCTCGACCTCAAGAACAATCTCCTGTCGGCCATCCGCGAAGCCGCGCGGCGGCGCTGGGTGGAACAGTGGAAGGGTGAAGGGCAGCACCTGGTCGGCTCCGGGATCCTCCTCGAAGAGCGTGCGCTGACCATCGGGTTCGCCCGGCGGTTCGCGACGTACAAGCGCGCCGACCTGCTCTTCCACGACCTCGACCGGCTGCATCGTCTGCTCGTGAATCCGTGGCGGCCGGTGCAGCTCGTGTTTTCGGGGAAGGCCCACCCGGCCGACGAACCCGGGAAGCGGATTCTCCAGCGAGTCTACAACCTGACGCGGGATCCGCGCTTCGAGGGACGCATCGCGTTCATCGAAGACTACGAGATGCATCTGGCCCACCGGCTGGTGCAGGGCGTGGACCTCTGGCTCAACCTTCCCCGCGTCCCGCTCGAGGCGTCGGGCACGAGCGGGATGAAGGCGGCACTGAACGGGGTACCGCAGCTCAGCACGTTCGACGGTTGGTGGTCGGAAGCGTATAACGGGCGCAACGGTTGGGTGATTCCGCCGGCGCCGGAGGGTGGGGACTCCTCCGTCGCGGACGCCGCCGACGCCGATCAGCTCTATCGCCTGCTGGAGTCGGAGGTGGTACCCTTGTTCTACGCCCGGGACGAACAGGGCATTCCGCGAGGGTGGGTCGATCGGATGAAGCACGCGCTGCAGGTCGCCGGCCAGGGATTCACGGCACGCCGGATGGTTCGCGAGTACGTGGAAGGGTTCTACGTGCCGGCCATGAGCGAGGGCTTCGTCGATCTCGATCCGGTGGCGGCGGGGTGACGCGCGTGGCCACCTCCGTGGACGCTCGCGGCGCGAGGCGCCGCGCGGAACCGCGGAAGCGGCCGAAGGCACCGGGTGTGGTGCATCTCACCGCCGAGTACTGGCCGCTGGCGCGGACGGGCGGGTTGGGTGAGGCGGTGAACGGACTGGCGACCTACCAGGCCGGGACTGGGACTAGGACCGCGGTCGTGATGCCCCTCTATCAGATGGTGCGCGACAAAGCCCACGCCCTCGAGCGCGTCGGGCCGTCGTTTCTCGTGACCTTCGGCTCACGCGTGGAAGAAGCATGGCTCTATCGCATCCCGAGTGATTCGGGCCCTCAGGTCTACCTCATCGAGCATCCGGGGTACTTCGACCGCGCCGCGATCTATGGCGACGGCGCCGACTATCCGGACAACGCGCGCCGCTTCGCCTTCTTCTCCCTGGCCGCGATTGCCGCATTGCCGCAAATCGCGCCGGACGCGAAGGTCCTCCACGCGCACGACTGGCACACGGCACTGGCGATCGTCTATCTCCGCACCCGCTACGCCGACAAGCCATTCTTTCGGGATCTCGCCACGGTGCTCTCCGTTCACAACGCGGGCTTCCAGGGACACTATCCGCCTGAGACCGTGGCGGACGTCGGCCTTCCGGCGGAGCTCTTCGACTGGCGCGTGTTCGAGTGGTACGGGCAGATGAACGTGTTGAAGGGTGGGCTCGTATTTGCCGACGCGGCGGTCACGGTTTCCCCGACTCACGCCCGCGAGCTCCTCACCGCCGAGGGCGGTTTCGGTCTCCACGATGTCTTCACCGGTCTGGGAGAACGCCTCGGTGGCGTCCTGAACGGGATCGACGCCGAGAAATGGAATCCAGAATCGGACCCCGGCGTCCCTACGCACTTTTCGTCCACGAACCTGACCGGGAAACGTGCCTGCAAGAGGGCGCTGCAGCACGCGTACGGGCTTACCGAGGATCCCGACCTCCCGCTCTTCGCGATGAGCGCCCGCCTCGTCTCGCAGAAGGGCCTGGACCTCGTCCTCGGCGGCACGCTCCTGCATCGCCCCGACGCCCAGTTCATCTTCCTCGGCGCCGGGGAACGGCGGTATCACGACCTGCTCGCGGCACACGCTGACCGGTTCCCCGATCGCGTTGCCGTGGAGTTCGCCTTCACCGACCGGCTGGAGCATGGACTCCTGTCGGGGGCCGACCTGCTGTTGATGCCATCCCTGTACGAACCGTGCGGACTCACGCAGATGCGCGCCCAGCGGTACGGCGCCATTCCCGTCGCGCGGCGGGTGGGGGGCTTGCAGGACAGCATTGAAGACGGCCGCACGGGTTTTCTCTTCACCGAATACACGCCGGAGGCCCTGGAAGCGGGGGTCGAACGGGCGCTCGTGGTCTACCGTGACAAGCGCGCGTGGAGCGCGATGGTCAAGCGTTCGATGGAGCTGCCCTTCGGATGGGGTGGAGCGGCCGAACGATACCAGGAGATCTACCGCATGGCGCTGACGCACCGCGCAGGAGCCCTGTGATGGAGTTCGTGCTCGCGCTACACAGTCATCTCCCGTACGTCCTCAACCACGGGCGCTGGCCCCATGGCTCGGACTGGCTCTGCGAAGCCACGATCGATACGTATCTCCCTCTCCTCGAGCATTTGCGCGCGCTCAAGCAGGAGAAGACGGCGGCGCCGGTGACGATCGGCTTCACGCCGGTGCTTGCCAATCAGCTGGCGAGTGATGACTTCCGGAAGGAATTCGAAACCTTCATGAATCAGCGGGAGACGGCGTGCAAGGAGGCGCCTGCCTCCCTGGCGAAGACCGCCGACTCGAACCTGCTGCCCGTGGTGGACTACTGGAAGGCGCGCTTTGCACGCCTGCGGCGCCTCTATGATGAGGCCGATCGCGATCTGATCGGGGCGTTCCGTGAACTCCAGAAAGCGGGACGTCTCGAGATCATCGGGTCCGCGGCGACACACGGGTACCTCCCGCTGCTCGCGCGCGACGAAAGCATTCAGCTCCAGCTCACCATCGGGCAGGCGGAGCACAAACGGCTCTTTGGCACCGCCCCCAAGGGCTGCTGGCTCCCCGAGTGCGCCTATCGTCCCGGAATAGAGAAGCACCTGGCCGACGCCGGCTTTCGGTTCTTCTTCGTCGACGCGCACCTCGCGCACGCCGGCACACCCCTCGGCGTGGACTACGACATCCCGCTGGGGGCAGAGCGCTTCGACTCGGAGCGCCACGGCACCGCGCACCCGGTCGAGGCGAAGATCGAACACACGCCCTATCGGGCCTATCGCGTGTCCAGGGGGCGCCGGGCCGTCTCGGCATTCGTCCGGGACCCGCAATCCTCCCGCCAGGTCTGGAGCCGTGATCTCGGCTACCCGGGAGACGCGGCCTACCTCGAGTTCCACAAGATCCGGTGGCCCGGGGGCCTCAAGTTCTGGCGCGTCACCGGTCCCCAGGTCGACCTTGGTGCGAAGGCCGCGTACGATCCCGGCGCCGCACTGGGCCGGGCAACCGAGCATGCCCGCCACTTCAACGAGCTGCTGAGGGGGATTTCTGAGCGCGCCAAGCGCGGGGAAGGGTTGGTCACGGCACCCTTCGATACCGAGTTGTTCGGGCATTGGTGGCATGAGGGTGTGGACTTCATCGCGGACATGTATCGGGCGATGAAGCGGCAGAAAGGTGTGAAGCCCGTCACGGCGTCTCGGCACCTGAGCGGGCATCCTCCCCGTGAGGCGATTCAGCTGGCCGAGGGATCGTGGGGTGTGAATGGCGACCACACGATGTGGCGGAACGAGCTCACCAACTGGACCTGGGCGCGCCTCGGGCACCTCGAAGAGTCGTTCTGGAAAGTGGCGCCCAAGGCGATCCGGAAATCCGAGCTGCATCCGGTGCTGGCGCAGGCGGCGCGGGAGCTGATGCTGGCGCAGTCGTCCGACTGGCAGTTCATGATTTCCACGGGTGCCGTGCCCGACTATGCGGAGAAGCGCTTCAAGCAGCATTGCGACGATGCCGAGCGGTTGATCAGCGCCATGACGGAGGGATCGGAGTCGGGTGGGCAGCGGCTGGCGGCTGACCTCCAGAAGCGGGATCACCTTTTCCCCAATATCCTCGAATCGGTGGCGAAAGTTCTCGGGTCGTGAGTCGCCCGCCGGTCTCGGTCGTCATTCACGGACATTTCTATCAGCCGCCGCGCGAAGACCCGTGGCTCGACCGGGTGCTTCCGGAGCCGTCGGCGGCGCCTTTCCATGACTGGAACGAGCGCATCGAGCACGAGTGTTACGGGCCGCTCGTCGCGAATGGCGCCCTGCGGGGGATCAGCTTCGACTTCGGCTCGACGCTCTTCGAGTGGCTCGAGCGGAACGCTCCGAAAACCTACGAAGGCGTCATCGCCGCCGACCGTGCGACCGGCAACGCCATTGCCCAGCCCTATCATCACGTCATCCTGCCCCTCGCCACCCGTCGAGACAAAGTCACCGAAGTACGGTGGGGAATCGCGGACTTTCGCCGCCGCTTCGGACGGACCCCGGAGGGCATGTGGTTGCCGGAGACGGCTGTCGACGCCGAGACGCTCGACGTCCTCGCGCTCGAAGGGATTCAATTCACCGTGCTGGCCCCGCACCAGGTCTCGGGGGCGCCCACCCGCGGCGCCCCCGGGAGATTCAAGACCTCGGGTGGACGCAGCATCGTGCTCTTTCCGTACGACGGCGGTCTCGCCCAGGGTGTGGCCTTCGGCGAGTCGTTGAAAGACGCCGGGGTCTGGGCCGATCAACTCGCGAACCGGGATGCCGACCTCGT
>DATNDQ010000153.1:0-4548 GCA_035553475.1 Gemmatimonadales bacterium | reverse complement strand
ACGCCGTCTTTGGCGTGGTGGATCCGGTTGGCCAGGTTGTGCTTCTTGAGGGCGCGGAGCGTCAGCTCCGCATCTTCGGCGCTGTCCTCGACGAGCAGGATCTCGACCTGATCCGCATCAGACATTTACGCCCCACCTTTCGCGTCCAGTGTAAAGGAAAAGGTCGCTCCCTGGCCCGGCGCCGATTCCACCCAGACCCGGCCGCCGTGACGATGGACCACGCGCCGCACCACCGCCAGCCCGACTCCCGTACCCTCGTACTCCGATTGCGGATGCAGGCGCTCGAAGACTTCGAACACCTTTTCCGCATACTGCATATCCAGCCCCACGCCGTTGTCCCGTACGGTGAAGACCGTGCTCCCGTTGCCGGTCGTCGCTCCGATCTCGACCCGGGGACCCTTCACCCCGGCCGTGAACTTGACCGCGTTGTCGATGAGCCGTTCCCACACCTGCTTGATCAGGGCCGGGTCGGCCTCGACGGAGGGCAGACTCCCGACGGCGATTTCCACTCCGTCGTCCGATCCCGCGGCCTTTCGGTCGGCGACGACGGCCGCCACGACGGACGTCATGTCCACCGGAGCGCGTGCCAGGGGCACGCGAGACAACCGGGAGAGGGACAGCAGGTCGTCAATGAGGCGGCCCATCCGCTCGGTGTTGACGTGGATCACGCCGAGGAGCCGGAGACCCTCGGGATCGAGCCGGGAGACGTGCTCTTCCTTCAGGAGGGTGGCGAAGCCCGCGATGGCCCGCAGCGGCGCGCGGAGATCGTGCGACACCGTGTAGCTGAAGCGCTCGAGCTCCTGATTCACATCCTCGAGTTCCGCCACGTGACGTTGGAGGGAAGCGTTGAGGCGATTGACCATGTCCCGGGCGCCGCGGAATTCGGTTTGGTCCACCATGGTGGCGCGGACGCGGTATGGGGCGCCTCTCGCGTCTCGCGCCACGGCCGATGACACCAGCACCGCGAAGCGGGTGCCGTCTTTCTTGACGAAGCGCACCTCACCGGTCCCGATGTCCTCGCCATTCAGGAGCTGGTCGAACCGGGCCCGGGCGCTCTGCCGGTCTTCCGGAGCCAGGAGTTCGAACACCGTCTTCTTCCCGATCAGCTCATCGAGCTGGTACCCGAGCCAGCGGCACTCCGTCTGATTGATGCGAACGATCAGGCCCTCCGGATCCAGCGAGTGGTATCCGCAGGGCGCCCGTTCGTAGAGATCTCTCATCTCGTCGGAGGCTTCTTCCAGCGCCGTTTCCATCGCCAACCGGGACGAGGCGTCGCGGCGCAGCACGACGGCCGCGACGACGAGGAACCCGACGGCCAAGAGGACACCGGTCCCGCTCACCGCCTGAACCAGGACGGTGGTGCGGCGGACGCTCACACCCGCGCGCGTGTACCGGTCCGCTTCGGTTCGCGCGACTACCCGGATCACCTGGCGCACGCTGTCCATGAACGCCCGGCCCCGATCGGTCTGGACGACCGCCAGAGCGGCGTTCAGGCCGCTCGTGCGCCGCAGGTTCACGGTCTCGGTGAGCTCGGAGAGCTTGGCTTCGATCGCGGGCGTGAGGGCACGCACGGCCGGCGAGATGTCGGAGTCCGCCGCGGTGATCTGGACGAGCGTATCCAGGTCTCCGCGGACCTGTTGCCCTCCGGCTTCGAACGGCTTGAGGTACGGGTCACGGCCGGTCAGCAGGAACCCGCGCTGGCCGGTTTCGGCGTCCTGCAGGTGCACCAGCAGGCGCGTCACCCGGTCACGTACCGCCACCGTGTGCTCGCGGTCTGTGCGCGCCGCGTTGATGCGGCCGAATCCCCAGAACGTCGTGACGCCGACGGCGAGCAGCAGGATGATGGCCACGACGAAGGCGGCCGTGGTGCGCTCGTACAGTCCCCCGAGCTTGGGGACGACGGACGGCTGAGCATACGAAGGTCGGGTGGGCGTCACGGCTATATGAATAGCGTTTGGAAGCGAAGCGCACAAAGTACTTCTGGGCCCCCTGCTCGCCTGAAAGTGCCGCCCCCTCTATGATTCCGGGTCAGTCCACGCCCCAAGACTCCCCTGTGGAGGCCTCCTGGCCCGAACGAGCAGCAAACTCGCCCGACGCTCCCTCTCCGGCATCGATACCGAACCGGTGCGGATCCTTCTTGTGGAGGACAACGCCCGGCATGCCCAGCTCCTGCAGGACACGCTGGGAGAGGCAGGGGTCGCCTTCGCCGGCGCGCCGCCTTATGACCTCGCTCACGTCGCTGATCTCGGAGCGGCGTACGCGCGGGTCGCCGAGGGCAACATCGACCTGATGATGCTCGATCTGTCTCTGCCGGAAGCGAACGGCCTCGACGCCCTCCTCAAGGTCCGGGAACGCTTTCAGGACCTTCCGGTCATCGCGCTTGTGGCACGGGGAGACGGCACGCTCGCCGCGCAGGCGATCCAGTCGGGGGCACAGGACTACCTGATGAAAGGGAAGATTTCGGGGGACACGCTGGCCCGGAGCATCCGTCACGCCATGGAGGTCGCGCGGCTGCGCGCGGCCCTCCGGTCTCTCTCGTTCATTGACGGTCTGACCGGGCTCTACAACCGCCGCGGCTTCGTGACGCTGGCGGAGCCGTACGTGAAGCGGGCGCAGCGGGTGAAGGGCCACCTGCTCGTGGTGTCGGCCGAAGTCGTGGGGTTCGACCGGATCGTGAAGCTGGTGGGATATCAGGAAGGGGACGAGCTGCTCCGGGGCGTCTCCGAGATCATGCGCCGCTCCTTCCGCGACTCGGATCTCCTCGGTCGCCTGGAGCTGGGGGAGTTCATGGCCCTCGCGCTCGACGCGCCCGAAGAGAAATTCCCGATCATCTCCGGGCGCGTGGCCGAGCAGGTGCAGGAGTTCAATGACCGGACCATCAGACGGTACCGGCTCATTCTCCAGCTGGGTTTCGTCCCGTTCAACGCCGACCTGACGCCCACCATCGAGGACCTGATGGTGCAGGCGTCGGATGCGAGACGGAATCAGCCCTAGGACTTACTCCTTCACCGCGCCGTCGTTCGCATGCGCATCCGCGGGCGCGGACTTGTCCACGGCGGCCGCGAGCGACGTGTACGCGGTCGGATCGGTTTCGAGGAAGGGCGTCTGGCGGAACGCGACCTTGCCGTCGGGTCCGATGATGAACAAGTAGCGGTTGTCGAGGTTCCACCGGGCCAGGTACGCCCCGTATTTCTTTCCCACCGCCGCGCCCGTGTCGCTCAAGAAGACCCAGTTGAAATCCTCGTCGTGCGCCCAGGCGGCGAGCGTGTCCGCCGGATCGTTGCTCAGGGCGAGGAGCGTGACATGGCGGCCGTCATGGAACAGCTGGGCGTATTTCTCCCGATACGACTTCATCTGGATGGTGCACCCCGACGACCGGGCTTTCGGAAAGAACGCGAGCACCACGGTTTCGCCCTTGAGGTCCGAAAGGCGGACGGGGCGGTTCAACACGCCGAAGCGAGTCGCGCCGGTGAGAGTGAAATCCGGTGGCACGTCACCCACGTTCGGAGACTGGGACCCGGGAGCGGGGACGGCCGGCGCGGCCGGCGCGCCCTGAGCCGAGAGTGCGGTGCCAAGGGCGATCAGAGTGGCGGTGAGCAAGCGGGTGCGCATGCAGCAAACTCCATGATGAGGAATAGATGAGGACGCCGGATTCTACTCGGCCTGTCGCCCATCGTCTTCCGCGCGCTGTCAGAAACCGGTGAGCTTCGCGTAGCGGAAAACGGCCTAGCGGATCCCGAACTCCTTCACCTCGTAGTGCTGTACCGTAGCGGGCTTGGTGAGCAGAAACGCATCATCCTCCGGATAGTAGCGGGCCACCCCGATGTCGTCTCCGGCGAACGCGGCGATGACATCGCGGTCTGTCCACCAGCTCAAGACGACAATCTCCGCGCGGTGCACGTCCAGTTCCCGTGTGGCGATTGCGGCGCCCAGGTTCCCCGGCGTCTCCCGGTAGTGCGCGATTCCGGTCGCCGTCACATACTCCACGTAGTCATCCAGGGCGTTGCGCCGGACTTCGGCGCGCCATTCACGCAAGATGGGCATGGGTCCTCGATGGAAGGTCGGATGTCGGATTCGAACGATAGTCACAATACCCGGGCGCTCGCCTGCCTGCGGATCGCCGTCGGTGTGCTCTTTCTGTGCTTCGGGGAGTACAAGGTGTTCGGCACCCACTTCACGCTGGGCGGCGGGTTCCAGGGGTGGATCAATCAGTTCCTGGCCGACGGCGCCTACCCCTTCATGGCGCCGGTGCTGCGGGGCTTTGTCCTTCCGCTCGCGACCCCAATCGCGTTTCTGGTCGCTTATGGCGAGCTGGCGATCGGGATTTCGCTGACCCTGGGATTGTGGGTCCGCGCCTCGAGCCTCTGCGCCATCCCGTACATGCTCGCCCTCCTCTTTTCTTCAAACTATCCCGGACCTCACGCGGCGCCCTGGCAGTACTTCGGGGCATCCCTCAATCACCTAGTTCTCGTTTTTTGCTTTGCGGCGTTTGCGATCGGCAAGCCGGAGGCCACGTTGACCATTCGCCGTTACCTGAAAAGGCCGGCA
>DATNDQ010000152.1:0-7080 GCA_035553475.1 Gemmatimonadales bacterium | reverse complement strand
TCGGGCACGAGCTCGGTGATGTGCGCCGGGATGACGCCCCAGGCTCCCTGCACCAGGAACTGCATCAGGAAGGCGCCCACTACCAGCAGAGCCAGAGACGGTGCGAAGGCCCAGAGCGGGACGACCAGGACGGCGCCCAGCAGCGTCAGCGTGATGGTCTTGCGGCGTCCCAGCCGCTCGGACCAGTGGCCGAAGACGATGCCTCCGATCAACGCACCGACCATCGATACGATCGTGACCCACGACACCCCACGGGGCGTCAGCCCCCACGCGCGCTTGAGAAACGTGGGGTACAGGTCCTGGGTGCCATGCGAGGACATGTTCATCAACGCCATGAGCACGGTGAGATAAAGGAAGAGCGGGATCTGGCTCTTGAGGGTGCGACCGAGACCGCCCCACGTCGGTTCTCTCGTCTTGAGCCAAACCTCCGACTCCGACACCTGGGCCCGCACGAAGATCGCCAACAGGGCAGGCAACCCACCGATGAAGAACAGGGGTCTCCACCCCCAGCGGGGGAAGACGTACCAGTACGCGAGCGCCGCGAGGAGGTAGCCCAGCGCATACCCTTGCTGGAGCAAGCCCGAGAAGAACCCGCGCCACTTCGGCGACACCTTTTCCATCACCAAGGACGCCCCCACGCCCCATTCTCCACCCATCCCGATGCCGAAGAGCGCGCGAAGGACCAGGAACATGCCGTAGCTCGTCGAGAACCCGGTGAGCACTTCGATCACGGCGTAGAAGACCAGGTTGATCATCAACGGGAGCCGGCGACCGAACCGGTCTGAGAGCAATCCGAAGACGAGCGCCCCGACCGGGCGGAAGGCCAGGGTGAGGAGGAGCGAGAACCCAATCGCGGCGTCGGACCGGTGGAACTCCTGACCGATGGCGGTGAGCGTCAGGACGACGAGAAAGTAGTCGAACGCGTCGAGGGTCCAGCCGAGGAATCCGGCCAGGATGGCGGCGTTGCGGCCACGAACGGGGGAGGACACGGCCAAAAAGCTAGACGATTAGACGGCTAGACGGCTAGACGGCTGGACTGACACGGCGTCAACGGGGATCCCTTACGGAGCGTATCCTTGGCACCATGAAAGGTCTCGCCTTCGCCGTCCTGCTTGCCGCTGCCCGCCTGTCCGCTCAGGACAACTACGAAATCCAGGTCTATGGTGCCGATCTGGTCGACCCCCATCACACCATGCTCGAGCTGCACTCGAACTTCACGTTCGACGGCCGTTCGACGGTGGTGGACGGGATGTACCCTACGCAGCACGCGCTCCATGAAACGGTTGAGATCACTCATGGCTTCACGCCCTGGTTCGAAACCGGGTTCTACGTGTTCACGAGCGCGCGAGCCGGGCAGGGGTGGGACTGGGTGGGTGATCACATTCGGCCGCGGTTTCGAGTCCCCGAGAGTTGGCACTGGCCGGTGGGGGTGAGTCTGTCTCAGGAGATCGGCTACCAGCGGCGCGCCTTCTCACCCGACACGTGGACCTGGGAGATCAGGCCCATCATCGATCAGCGCGTCGGCAAGCTCTACTGGGCGGTCGATCCGAGTCTCGAGAAGTCCCTCCGTGGGGAGAACGCGCGGAAAGGCTTCGAATTCTCTCCGAATGTTTCCCTGACGTACGACTTCACCGAGAAGGTCACGCTGGGTGTCGAGTATTACGGCGCCCTGGGCCCTCTCTCGGGTTTTGACCCGCTGAACGAGCAGGAGCAGCAGATCTTCCCCGCCTTGGACCTGAACCTCTCGCCTGACTGGGAATTCAACCTCGGCGCCGGGTTCGGGCTAACCCCCGGCACGGACCGGTTCATTCTGAAGATGATTACGGGGTATCGCCTCAAGTTCTGAGCGCGCACCACCTGTCACGGCGTTAGTTTTCACGCCGTGACACCCCACTCCTCGACCCAGATGTTTCTCGACCCAACCGGTCGGCGGCGGCGCAACGTCCGTCTGGGAGCCTGGGTGCTGGGCACCATCACCGTCGCGGCGGCGATATTCGTGGCGACCGGTCTCGTCATCCCGCCTCTCCTCCCTGACCTCCCCCTCCGCCAGACTGCCTCCGATTCCCTGGGTCGGGTGCCGCGGACGGTGAAGCCACAATTCCGTCAGGAGCGCATCTCGGTTGCGGCGGAGCGGGAGCGCGTCGCGGAGCGGGAAAAGCTGTTCGAGCAGCTGAAGCAGCACCCGGCGCCACCGGCCCGGCGCCTGGAGCAGATGGGCAGCCGCCGGTCGGCCAGCAGCACCGCGGTCAAGTCACGGGCGCCCACCGATCCCATCGTCGCCGGGTTCTACGTCAACTGGGACGACAACAGCCGCGTCTCGCTGGACACCAACAAGAACAACATCGACTGGATCATCGCGGAGTGGGGACTGGTGCGAAAACGCGGCCGGGATTCTCTCCCGCTCGTGATTCAGGTGAAGGACAGCGTGTTCTACTATCAGCAGCAGGCGAAGGGTCTCAAGCCGGGGATCTTCCTGATGCTGACGAACGCGACGGGGGACGGATTCGATCCCGGAGCCGTGCGCGCGATGATCGGCCGCGCGTCATTCCGGCGACGCTCCATCAAGATGATCGTCGATACCGTCACGGCGCTGAATCTGGCGGGCGTGACGATCGATTTCGAAGAAGTCGGCGCCGCGATGCACCCGATGATCCTGTCGTACCTGCGTGAGCTGAAGCATGCGCTCCCGAAGGACAAGCTCCTCACGCAGGCGGTGCCGGGAGACGATCCGTCCTGGCCCCTCGAGGCGTACGCCGCGGTCGACGACAAGATCTTCCTGATGGACTACGATGAGCACGACCCGTCGGACGATCCGGGTCCCATCGCCAGCCAGCGGTGGTTCGAGAACAACCTGGAACATGCCCTCCGGCGTATCCCCGCGCGCAAACTCATCGTCGGCATCGGGCAATACGGATATCAGTGGTCCGATACCAGCGAGAGCGCGACCGAGCTCACGTTCCAGGACGCCATGCAACTGGCCCGGGACAACAACCTCCAGCCGTCGATGGACCATGACGCCCTGAATCCCACATTCAGCTGGGACGACAAGGACTCGGTCACGAGCATCGTCTGGTACCTGGATGCGCCAACGGCGTGGAACGAGATCAAGTACGCCCTGGCGCGAGGGGTGGCTGGAGTCGGCATCTGGCGTCTAGGCGCCGAAGATCCATCACTGTGGAACGTGCTGCACCGGGACGGGCTGGCGGCCGACCCGGCGCCGATGGACACCATGCGCATCGGCTATGACGTGAACTTCATCGGGACGGGCGAAATCCTCCGGATGGTCGCCGAGCCGACCCTTGGCCAGCGCACCATGACCATCGACAGCATCACCAGAACGGTCACCGGCGAAGTCGTCACCCAGACGCCGTCGACCTGGGTGATCCGCCGCTATGGGCGCCGGAAGCACGCCGTCGCGTTCACGTTCGACGACGGCCCTGACGGCAAGTGGACCCCGATGATTCTCGATACGCTCGAGTCGCGAGGGGTCACCGCGACCTTCTTCGTGATCGGGGAGAACGCCGCGATCCACGGGGACATTCTCCGGCGGGAGCTGGCCGAGGGGATGGAGATCGGGAACCACACATACAGCCACCCGAACCTGGCCCTGGTCGGCCGTGGGACGACGCGCCTGGAGCTCTCGGCCACCGAACGGCTCATCGAGGCATTTCTGAATCGCCGGACGGCGCTCTGGCGGCCGCCCTACTTCGGAGACGCGGAACCGACCACCCTCGACGAGCTCGTCCCGGTCTCCATCGGCCAGGAGCTCGGCTACATCACGGTCGGCCTCCACATCGACCCGTCCGATTGGTCCTCCCCCGGGACCCAGACGATCATCGACAGCACCCTGAAGCAGCTCGATCGCGGCAACATCATCCTGCTGCATGACGGCGGCGGGGACCGCAGCCAGACCGTAGCCGCGCTCGGCCCCCTGATCGACTCGATCCGCGCCCGCGGTTATGCCTTTACGACCGTCACCGCGCTCGCCGGCGTGTCGACCACCCAGGCGATGGCGCCGCTGCCGCCGGGCTCCACGTTCCGGCACTTCGTCGAGCTGACCTCGTATACGGTGCTGGCCCGCATCGAGCTCACGATGCACCTCGTCTTCCTCATCGCGATGCTCCTCGGCATGAGCCGCCTGGCGGTGATCCTCGCGCTCGCGGCCCGCCAGCGCTATGCGCGGCGGCACCAGCGGCCCAAGCCCGCGGACGCCGGCTACCATCCGTCGGTCACCGTGATCATCCCGGCCTACAACGAGGATCGGGTCGTGTGCCGGACAGTTCGGACCGTACTCGACCAGGGGTACGAGGGACTCGAGGTGCTGGTGGTGGATGATGGATCGCCTGACCGGACCTCGGACGTCGTGCGCGAGGCGTTCGGCGACGACACCCGGGTCAAGCTCTTCCGCAAGCCGAACGGGGGGAAGGCGAGTGCGCTGAATTTCGGCGTCGAACGCTCGACGGGGGACGTCATTGTGGCGCTCGACGCGGACACGCTCTTTCCCGCGGGCGCGATCGCGGCATTGGTGAAGCCACTGGCGGATCCGAAGGTCGGTGCGGTGGCCGGGAATGCCAAGGTAGGGAACCGCATCAACATCGTGACCCGCTGGCAGGCGGTGGAATACGTCACCAGCCAGAACATCGACCGCCGCGCGTTCTCCCTCCTCAACTGCATTACGGTGGTGCCGGGGGCGATCGGTGCGTGGCGGAAGGAATTGATTCTCCAGAGCGGCGGGTTCTCGAGCCAGACGCTGGCCGAGGATCAGGATTTGACGATGACGATCCTCGAGCGGGGCTGGCGGATCGCGTACGCCGACAAGGCGACCGCGTATACCGAGGCGCCGGACACCCTGCGGGGACTCGCGAAGCAGCGGTTCCGCTGGAGCTTCGGGACGCTGCAGTGCGCGTGGAAGCACAAGTACGCGCTGCTGCGCGTCAAGTACGGCATGTTCGGGTTCGTGGGGCTCGCGAACATCTGGATCTTCCAGTTGCTCTTCCCGTTCATCTCGCCGGTCGCCGACCTGATGTTCATCTACTCGCTCGCGAAGGTGTACCAGAACGGAGTGGAGCACGGGCCCGAGTACGCGTGGCAGACTCTCGAACAGGTGATCTTTTTCTACTCGGTCTTCCTGTCGGTGGACTTCCTGGCGGCGGTCGTCGCGCTGCTGATGGAGCCGGATGAAGACCGGTCACTGGCATGGCTGATTCTGATCCAGCGGTTCGCGTACCGGCAGGTGATGTACTGGGTGGTGGTGAAGAGCGTGTTCGCGGCGATCCAGGGGACCGCTCGCGGGTGGGGCAAACAGGAACGAAAGGGGACGGTGGCGCTCAACTCCGGCTGACGCCGGAGCCGTCAGGCGGCGGCGGGAACCGACTCCGGAGCCCGCCCGAACTCCTTCAACGTCTCGAAGTGCGAGCGGATGGCCGACCACAGCGTCGGGTTCGAGTAGTAGGGCACGCCGTGCTTCGCCGCGACTTCCACGAGAATCGGATTCAGGGCTGGATAGTGCACGGAGCACACCTTCGGGAACAGGTGGTGCTCCACCTGGAAGTTCAACCCGCCGACATACCACGAGAGCAGACGGTTGTGGGTCGCAAAGTCGGCCGTGGTCAACATCTGGTGTACGGGCCAGCAGCTCTCGATCATGCCGTTGCAGTCGCAGACCGGCTGCTGCGGTCCCTCCACCACGTGCGCCAGCTGGAATACCACGCCGAGGATCAGGCCCGCCGTGAGGTGCATGGCCAGGAACCCGATCGCGAATTGCCACCACGTGATGTGCAGCACCAGCAGGGGGATGACGATGGTGTAGGTGTAGTAGACGGCTTTGGTGAGCACCAGGGAGACGATTTCTCCGCGGGGGTGCTTCTTGTTCGCGTAGGGACCAAGGTTGGTCGCCAGGAAATACTTGTAGTCCTTGACGAACACCCAGAACAACGTCGAAAAACTGTAGAGGGCGAACGCCAGGTACTGCTGGATGCGGTGAATGGGGTGCCATGCGGAGCGGGGAGACATGCGGATGAGCGGCGATACCGCGATATCCTCATCCACCCCGTGAATGTTTGTATAGGTGTGGTGGATCACGTTGTGGGTGATCTTCCACATGTACCCGTTGGCCCCTAACAGATCGAATGTGTAGCCGATCACGCGGTTGATGCGGGGGTCCGCCGAATACGCCCCGTGGAGCGCGTCGTGCGAAACCGCGAATCCGATCCCCGCCATCGCCACACCCATGACCAGCGCCACACCCAGCATCGGCCACGGACTCAGCCAATTGGTCATGAGCAGGGCGTAGCCGCCGAAGTAGGCCCCCAGCAGGATCACCGACTTCACCACCATCGAGAAGTTCGCCTTGGGCGAGAGGTGCCGGGACGCGAAATACCCGTCCACGCGCTCCTTGAGCTCGTCCATGAACGCCGTGGAAGCACGGCTTTGGAACTTCACTTGGGTGGCTAGCACAGGTTTCACCTCGAAAAAGCCTGACCCAAGATGGCGGATGGTACCAGTCGGCGAAAGAGGCCGTTCTGTAAGGTTGTGAGCCGTATCACTATCGTTACACTGCAGCCCGCCGATTATCGGGTTTTGCGAACAACATCTGCGCGTCGCCAAGCACGCGCTCTCTGAACCCTCCTTCACAATATGCGAAGTAATACTCCCAGATGCGCACGAACCGTTCGTCAAATCCGAGCGCCAGCACGTCCCCCCGATGCGAAAGGAAGTTCTCCCGCCAGTGCTTCAAGGTCTCGGCGTAGTGCGGTGTGAGATCGTGCAGGTCCACGAGGGTGAGGTCCGTGAATGCGGCCGACTCGGCCAGGACGGCGCGGGAGGGGATGAAGGAGCCGGGGAAGATGTACGCCTTGATGAAGTCGACCTCGTGAAGCGCCGCGTGGTAGAACCGGTCCTGAATCGTGATGGCCTGAAGCGCGAATAGGCCGTCGGGCTTGAGGCGATCGGCGCAGACGCGGAAGAATCCATCCAGATACTGATGCCCCACGGCCTCGATCATCTCGATGGACGCGAGTTTGTCGAACGTTCCGTCCAGGTCCCGGTAGTCGCGGTTCACCACCGTGACCCGTCCGGACA
>DATNDQ010000151.1:0-20802 GCA_035553475.1 Gemmatimonadales bacterium | reverse complement strand
ATCCGTCGCCCCAAGCCGATCCGCGTTCCCGACATCTCCAAGCACTCGCAGTCCGCCGGGTTTCCGAAGCATCACCCCGCCATGCACTCATTTCTCGGCGTACCGATCGTGGGCCGTGGGAACAAGGTCTTCGGCAACTTGTACATGACCGAGAAGACCGGTGCCGATGAATTCAATGAGGAAGACGAAGCCATCGGCATCTTGCTCGCGGGGTCCGCCGCCGTGGCCATCGAAAACGCCCGGTTGAACGAGGAAACCCAGAGCCTCCTGGCGCAGGTGCAGAGCATGCAGCGGCAGCGTGATCTGTTCTTCGCGATGATGAACCACGAGCTCCGCAATGCGCTCACCGGCGTGTTCGGCTGGGCGGAGATGCTGGTTCGGAAGCGGGACGGTACTCCTGTCTCGAAGGAAGCGCGCGAAGTGTACGAAGGTGCCGAACGGACCATCGAGCTCCTCAACAACTTCCTCGATCTCACCCGGCTCGACAGCGGGCGCGTGCGCCCAGTGCTCCGCGAGGTCGACCCGGCGAAATGCGTGGAGCGCGCGTGTGCCTCCGTGCGGCTGTCGGCCGAGGCCAAGCAGGTCAGGCTGGCGACCGACTGTCCCGCGACCCTGGCGCCTCCCACCACAGACCAGGTGCGAGTGCAGCAGATCTTGATGAATCTGTTGTCGAATGCGGTGCGGCATACGGCGACCGGCAGCACGGTCACCACGGCGGTGCGGACGACATCCGGGCACATCGAATTCCGGGTGTCGGACCACGGACCTGGCGTTCCTGAAGCAGTTCGGGAAGGCATCTTCGAGCCCTTTCGGCGCTTCGATCCCCACTCCGGTCAGGGGACCGGCTTGGGCCTCCCGGTATCCCGGCGGCTGGCGGAGGTTCTGGGGGGAACGCTGGGGGTCGAGCGCTCGGACTCGAACGGCGCCACCTTCCTGCTCCGGCTCCCCCTCATACCTCCCGATTTATGAAGATCCCCTCATGGTGTCTTTAGAATCGGCTCACCCATGCCCGGATAAGCTTGCCTTCGACACTTCTTCATAGAGGGTTTGATGAAGCTGCTCGTGGTGGAGGACGACCGGAAGGTCGCCGGGTTTATCGAGCAAGGCCTGCGGGAAGAGGGGTACGCCGTTGACGTGGCCCCCGATGGTGAGCAAGCAACCATGCTGGCCCACATCAACGAATACGACCTCATCCTGCTCGACCTGATGCTCCCCAAGAAGAACGGCCTGCAGGTGGCAAGTGAGTTGCGGGGTGAGGGCCGCTCGACGCCCGTCTTGATGCTCACCGCGCGCGACGCGTCTGAAGATGTGGTCCGCGGCCTCGACGCGGGTGCCGACGACTACCTGACCAAGCCCTTCAAGTTCGACGAGCTCCTGGCGCGCGTGCGGGCGCTGGTACGTCGCGGAGGCGCTGGCCGGACCGAGCTCCTGAGCTATGGCCCCGTCACGATGGACCGGCTGAAACATCGCGTCCAGATCCACGGCAAGAAGCTGGAACTCACCCCGAAGGAATTCCAGCTCCTCGAGCATTTCCTCCTGCACCCGGAAGCCGTGCAGCGGCGGACTGAGCTGCTCGAAAAGGTCTGGGATATGCACTTCGACCCCGAAAGCAACGTCGTTGACGTCCACGTCGGGAACCTCCGTCGCAAGCTCCACGAGGCCGCCGGCACGGAGTTGATCCGGACGGTCCGGGGGGTGGGCTTCATCCTGCAGGACGGGGATGGGAAAGACGACTGAGGGTCAGGGGTCCAGACCGAGCAACCCCCGGGGCCCTAGTACTTCGACTGCATGTACCTGATGCCGACGTCCAGAATGGCCCGCCAGCCCGTTTCCAGCGGACCGGTGAATGACGGATCGCACTGGCGGAGCGTGGTAATGAGCGCGTCAACAAAGGGCCGATACATCGATGCCGGGATGTCCAGATCGTTCCGGCCGTGGCGCTTCGCCAGGCGGGAGAGCAGGTTCGGATCTTCATTCAGGTGCTTGGGATAGATCAGTAACATCCCGATGGCATGGTGGAGCAGCTTGTGTTGACGGTCGAAATCGGTTTTGGCAAAACGGGACCGGGCGTCCGGGCACACCTTGAAGAAGTTCGCGTAAAAACTGGCGTAGAACTCGGGCTTTCCCGAAGCGCGCTCGTAGCTCGCCTGCGCTGCATCGAGCGTAGCGGAATCGATGGACGCCTGCGGGGCACTCATGCCGGCTCCTTGGGAGTTCCGGGGAATATGGGCCCACCCCGCGCCCACGCCAGCGCAGCGTCTACAGCACGATGCCACTCCGGAACCCGTGCACGCGCCGCCGTGCCGCCTGTGCCGGGTGAAAAGCGCGTGAAGGTCCGGCTGGCGAGAAAATCGTCCGGACGCGCCCAGACGTTTCCGGCGATCCCCGCCAACCCGGCGGCGCCAAGGGACGTGGTTTCCACGAGATCCGGACGAGCCACCGGGACATTCAAGACGTCGGCCTGAAACTGCATCAGCCAGCTGTTCGCGGATGCCCCGCCGTCCACTTGCAGCGCGCTGAGCGAGAGATGCGCGTCGGCCGTCATTGCGTCGAGCACGTCCTTGGTCGAGAAGGCCATGGCCTCGAGCGCCGCCCGGACCAGGTGCGCGCGCGTCGAGCCCCGCGTCAGTCCCACGATGGTCCCGCGCGCCGCGGGGTTCCAGTGCGGCGCTCCCAGTCCGACGAACGCCGGTACGAACGACACCCCGCCGGTGTCTGGCACGCTCTTCGCCAGCGCCTCCGTCTCGTCCGCCCTTTCGATGATCTGCAACCCGTCGCGAAGCCACTGCACCGCGGCCCCCGCGATGAATACGCTGCCCTCGAGCGCGTACGCCGGGCGGCCCCGGGCGTCGCATCCGACCGTCGTGAGCAGCCCCTGCTCCGACCGCGCCGGCTGGTCGCCCGTATTCATGAGAAGAAAGGCGCCGGTGCCGTACGTGTTCTTCGCCTGCCCCGCCGTCCAACACCCCTGCCCGTAGAGGGCCGCCTGCTGGTCCCCCGCGATTCCGAGGATGGGGATTTCGAAACCGAAGTGATCGGCCACGGCCACCCCGAAATCCCCGCTCGACGCGCGCACCTCGGCCAGCGCGTTTCTCGGAACGCCGAAGATCTTGAGCAGTCCGTCGTCCCACGCCAGATCACGGATGTTATAAAGGAGCGTGCGAGAGGCATTCGTGTGATCGGTGGCGAACGTCTTCCCGCCAGTCAGGCGATAGAGGATCCAGGAGTCGACGGTCCCGAAAACGGCCTCGCCCCCTGACACCTGACCCGCGACACCCGGCACCTGCTGCATCAGCCATTCGATCTTCGTCCCCGAGAAATACGGGTCGAGCACCAGGCCCGTCCGCTCCTTGATCGCCTTCCCCTCCGGCGTCCCTTCAAGGGTCGCGCAGCGGTCGGCAGTCCGGCGGTCCTGCCACACGATGGCCCGGTGCAAGGGCTTTCCCGTCTTCCGGTCCCAGACGCAGACCGTCTCGCGCTGATTTGTGATCCCGATGGCCTGGGGCCTGGTCTTCGCTTGCGCCAGGGCTTCCCGGCAGGCGTCGAGGGACGCCGCCCAGAGGTCCTCCGGATCGTGCTCCACCCACCCGGGTCGGGGAAAGTGCTGCGGAATCTCACGATAGCCCCGCCCCAATACCCGGCCATCGTCAGCGATGACGAGCGCCCGGGCGCCGGTGGTTCCTTCGTCGATGGCCAGGACCGATTTCATGGCGCGAACGTACGGGTCTTGGCTGATACCGGCAACGGCGGTACCATAATCGGCCTATGACCTCCCCCAATCTCCTATTCGATCAGCACGACGGCGTGGCCGTCGTCACCATCAATCGCCCCGACAAGCTCAACGCCTTGAACGACCAGGTGATGGCCGAGCTGTCAGACGCCGTCGACCGCCTCACCACCGATCCCACCATCAAGGGCGCGATCCTGACAGGGGCGGGCCCCAAGGCGTTCGTGGCCGGCGCGGATATTTCGGACCTCGCCAAACAGGGTCCCTTCGACGGGAAGGCGCGCGCCATGCGCGGACAGGGGGTCCTGCGCCGTCTCGAGACCTGCGGGAAACCCGTCATCGCCGCCGTGAACGGATTCGCGCTGGGCGGGGGCTGCGAGCTGGCGATGGCGTGCCACATCAGGATCGCCAGTGAAAACGCCAAATTCGGACAGCCCGAAGTGAAGCTCGGCATCGCTCCCGGCTATGGCGGCACCCAGCGCCTCCCCCGCCTGGTCGGGAAAGGGGTCGCCATGCAGCTCATTCTGACCGCCGAAATGATCGATGCCGCGGAAGCCTACCGGATCGGCTTGGTCAACAAGGTCGTCCCGGCCAACGAGCTGATGGCCGAAACGGAGAAAATGCTCCGGGGTATCCTATCCATGGGCCCCCTGGCGGTCCGCCTGTCGATGGAAGCGATTGACCACGGGCTCGAGATGACGCTGGACGAGGGGTTGTTGCTCGAGGCGAATCACTTCGGGCTCCTGGCGGCGACGCAGGATACCAAGGAAGGACTATCCGCATTTCTCGAGAAGCGGCCGGCCAAATTCACCGGCAAGTAGCGCTCGCCGCGTTGCTGGCCGCGGGTGCCTTGGCGTGTGGGGAAGATCGCCCTCGCCCCGGGCCTCCCGATCTGTCGATCCAATTCCAGCGGGATTCCCTGAATTCGCCCGATACCCTCCGGGGCACCATTCAGGCGACCGACAACGAGGGGATCGATTCGGTCTGGCTGAACGTGGGGACCAAGGACTCCGCCGGCGCGGATGGCGGATTTCAGTTCTCCTTCTCGGCGCCATTTCTCTTTTTCATCGACTCCGGGCTGATCAAGGGCGCCAAAATCCCGGTCGAATTTCGAGCCCGGGATATCGCCGGGTATACGGACGTTCTGGACACCTTCGTCGTCATCAAATAGCCTCCCAAAAACGTGCTTAAGTCTTGACCTGACAATAACTTCAGGGTTACTTTTCGTGGTACTCCAAGTGCCACGATGACCGACCCAAAGCGCCAGACTCCGATGGCTGTTTCGGAGGTCCTGTCCGGCTATCTCAAGCGGTCCGGCCTCGAGGGCCGTCTTGCGCAAGCGCGGATCATCCCCGACTGGGCGACGCTGGTGGGGGCCCAGGTCGCGGCGGTCACGATGCCTTCCCGGGTCACGCCCGACGGAACGTTGTTCGTGGGCGTCCAGACCAGCCCGTGGATGAATGAGCTCATGCTCATGACTCCGACGATCATCGCCCGACTGAACGCGGGACGCGGCGAAGGCCGCATCAAGGGTATTCGCTGGTTCCTCCTAACCGAACGAGACCATGGCGAAGGCAAAGCCTGATCCCAAGAAGTCCAGTAACGGCGATTACCAGGCCGATTCGATCCAGGTTCTGAAGGGCCTCGAAGCGGTCCGGCGCCGCCCCGCGATGTACATCGGGTCCGTATCGGCCCGGGGCCTGCACCACCTGGTGTACGAAGTCGTCGACAACTCGGTGGACGAAGCGCTCGCCGGGTACTGCACCCAGATCGACGTCGCGATCCATTCCGACAACTCGATCACCGTCGCGGACAACGGGCGCGGCATTCCGGTCGACATCCACAAGACCGAGAAGAAGCCGGGCGTCGAAGTGGCACTCACCGTCCTGCACGCCGGCGGCAAGTTCGACAAGAACACCTACAAGGTCTCCGGCGGTCTCCACGGCGTCGGCGTCTCGGTCGTCAACGCCCTGTCCGAAAAGCTCGAAGTGTGGGTGGAGCGGGACGGCAAGAAGTACCACATGGCGTTCGCGAAGGGCGACACCACCAAGAAGCTGGAAGTGGTGGGCAAGGCCAAGACCACCGGCACCACCGTGTGGTTCAAGCCCGACGCGACCATTTTCACCGAGACCCGGTTCGACTATGCGACGCTCGCGAACCGGCTCCGGGAGCTCGCGTTCCTGAACAAGGGCCTGACCATCACGCTCAAGGATGAGCGGAAGGGCGGGAAGAGCGAGACCTTCTTCTACAAGGGCGGCCTGACCGAGTTCGTGAAGTGGCTCCTGGGGAACCGGAAACCGCTCCACCAAAAGGTCATCAGCTTCGAAGCCAACAAGGACGGCGTGGAAGTCGAAGGGGCCGTCCAGTACGACGATCAGTACGGTGAGAACACGTTCACCTTCGTCAACAACATCAACACGCACGAAGGCGGCACCCACCTCACCGGCTTCAAATCGGCCCTCACCCGCACCATCAACGAATGGGCGAAGAAGGACGGGCTTCTCAAGAGAGAGGAGTTCACGCTCTCGGGCGACGACGTCCGCGAGGGCCTGACCAGCGTGATTCACGTGAAGGTCAAGGATCCCCAGTTCGAAGGACAGACCAAGACCAAGCTCGGCAATTCCGAAGTCGAAGGCATCGTGAAGAGCGTGGTCAACGAAGCCCTGGGGGACTTCTTCGACAAGAACCCCAGTGTCGCCCGCGCTATCATCGCCAAGGCGATCAGCGCCGCCCGCGCTCGTGAAGCGGCCCGCAAGGCCCGCGAGCTGGTGCGCCGGAAGAACGCGATGGAAGGCTGGCTCCTGCCCGGCAAGCTGGCCGACTGCTCGCTCACCGATCCCAAATTGTGCGAGATGTACCTGGTCGAAGGCGACTCCGCCGGCGGCTCGGCGAAGCAGGGACGGGACCGGTCCTTCCAGGCCATCCTGCCGCTGCGCGGCAAGATCCTGAACGTCCAGAAAGCCCGGATCGACAAGATCCTCTCGAACGAAGAAATCCGGACCATGATCACGGCGATCGGCACCGGCGTGGGCGAGGACTTCAAGATCGAGGACGCCCGCTACCACAAGATCATCATCATGACGGACGCCGACGTGGACGGCGCGCACATCCGCACCCTGCTCCTGACCTTCTTCTACAAGGAAATGAAGGCGCTCCTGGATGCCGGATACATCTACATCGCACAGCCGCCACTCTACCGGGTGGCCAAGGGCAAGGAAGAGTTCTACGCCTACGACGAGAAGGAGCGTGACGGATACGCCAAACGCCTCGGGGGCGGAGGCGAAGAAGTGAAGGGGAACGTCATGGTCCAGCGCTACAAGGGTCTGGGGGAGATGAACCCCGATCAGCTCTGGAAGACCACGATGGACCCGGCCGCACGCACCATCCTCAAGGTCACGATGGAAGACGCGCTCGAGGCTTCTCAGCTCTTCGAAACACTGATGGGAGACGAGGTGGAGCCCCGCCGGAAGTTCATCGAGGAGAATGCCAAGTTTGTCCGGAATCTTGATGTGTGACGAAGGGACCGGGCGGCAGGGGTCGGGGGCCGGGGCCCTGACCCCAGACCCCTGACCCCGTCCCTTCATGGCCACCGCCCTCACCGTCGTCATCCTGATCCTCGCTGCCCTGGGCTGGCTGATCTTCGGGGGCGGCGACGATCCGGACACGAAGCCCAATCCCGACATCGACCGGGATGAGCTGGCGGAAGCCGAAGCGGAAGTGCGTGATGCCCCCGATCCTGAAAGCGTCCGCGATTGGGGTCCCGGCGTTCCGAAGGACAAGCCACACTAACACTCGAGTCCCATGGCGAATCCGCAGTACATCTACACGATGGTGGGCGTGGGCAAGGTCGTCCCCCCCTCCCGCCAGATCCTCAAGGACATCTATCTGTCGTTCTATCCGGACGCCAAGATCGGCATCCTGGGATCGAACGGCGCCGGGAAGAGCTCCCTCCTCAAGATCATGGCCGGGATCGACCACGATCACCTCGGCCAGGCGAAGCTCGCCGACGGCTGCACGGTGGGCTTCCTCCAGCAGGAGCCGGTCCTCGATCCGAAGAAGGACGTCCGCGGGAACGTGGAGGAGGGCCTCTCGCACATCCGCGACCTCCTGGTCCAATTCAACGACCTCTCCGCCAAGTTCGCGGAGCCGATGTCCGACGACGCCATGGCGGCGCTGCTCGAAAAACAGGGCGCGCTCCAGGAGCAGATCGATCACGCCGGCGCGTGGGAGCTCGACAACAAGATCGACGTCGCAATGGACGCCCTGCGCTTGCCCCCCGGCGACGCCGACGTCACCAAGCTCTCGGGCGGCGAAAAGCGCCGGGTCGCGCTCTGCCGGCTCCTGCTCACCCAGCCCCAGCTGCTGCTGCTCGACGAACCCACCAACCACCTCGACGCGGAATCGGTGGCCTGGCTGGAGCATCATCTGCACACCTATCCCGGGTGCGTGATCGCCGTCACGCACGACCGCTATTTCCTGGACAACGTCGCGGGCTGGATTCTCGAGCTGGACCGTGGCGAAGGCATTCCGTGGAAGGGCAACTATTCATCGTGGCTCGAGCAGAAGGAGAAACGGCTCGCCACCGAGGAGAAGCAGGCGTCGGCCCGGCAGAAGACGCTGGAGCGCGAGCTCGAGTGGATCCGGATGGCGCCGCGCGCCCGACAGGCAAAGTCGAAGGCGCGCATCACCGCCTACGAAAAGCTCGCGGCCGAAGAAGAGCAGCGCCGGGATGACACGGCCGAAATTCTCATTCCGGTGCCGCCCCGCCTCGGTGACGACGTCGTCACCGCGAAGGATCTGACCAAGGGCTTTGGCGACCGCCTCCTCTTCGAGAAACTGAACTTCACCCTGCCCCGCGGCGGGATCGTCGGCATCATCGGTCCGAATGGCGCGGGCAAGACCACGCTGTTCCGGATGATGGTCGGCCAGGAGAAACCCGACAGCGGGTCACTGACCGTCGGCCAGACCGTGCAGGTTGCCTACGTGGACCAGAGCCGGGAGGCGTTGAGCCCGGACCGGACGGTTTACGAAGAAATCTCCGGTGGGCAGGACAATCTGATGTTCGGGAAGCGCTCCGTGAACGCGCGCGCCTACTGCGCGTCCTTCGGATTCCGCGGCGCCGATCAGCAGAAGAAGGTCGGCGTCCTCTCGGGCGGCGAGCGGAACCGCCTGCATCTCGCCAAGCTCCTGAAGAGCGGCGGCAATCTGTTGCTCCTGGACGAGCCGACCAACGACCTCGACGTCGACACCCTCCGCGCGCTCGAAGACGCCCTGCTCCGCTTCGCCGGTTGCGTGGTGGTCATCAGCCACGACCGCTGGTTCCTCGACCGGATCGCGACCCACATTCTGGCTTTCGAAGATGACGGCGAGGTGAAGTGGTTTGAGGGGAACTTCCAGGACTACCACGCCGATCTGCTAAAGAGAAAGGGGGCCGACGCCGATCGGCCCCACCGTCTCAAATACCGGAAGCTGGTGCGCGGCTAGGAGGCGGTCTTCCCGAGCACCTCCACGCCGGTCTTGGTCACGCGGTGGGAGATGAGGGGCAAGGGCTTTTCCTTGAGTTTGTCGCCGACCACGATCGCTTGCGTCAGCGCATCGAATCCGAGCTTGATCCCGGCGGGATCTCGCGCGAACACGGAAGCGATGGGTTCCCCCGCCAGCACCTTGTCCCCCGGTTTCACCGTGATCACGAATCCGACGGTGGGGTCCACGGTGTCCTCGACCTTGGTCCTGCCGCCCCCCAGCTGCACCACCGCGCGTCCAATGATC
The DNA here is from genome assembly GCA_035553475.1 of Gemmatimonadales bacterium. GTDB lineage: Bacteria > Gemmatimonadota > Gemmatimonadetes > Gemmatimonadales > GWC2-71-9 > 40CM-2-70-7. Next base: position 11,306 of record DATNDQ010000151.1, on the reverse strand, counting down.
CGGGGATCCACCCGCTGGACCACGCCGGTGGCCGGGGCCATGAAGACCTCGACGGCGCCTGCCTGCGGCATCACCGAGGGGTCCTCGACGGTCTTGGGATTCCCACCCTGCGCTTCGATGATCTGCTCGAATTTTTCCGCAGCGAGACCGGAACCCAGCACCGATTCCAGCTTCTTGCGGGCCTTCTTGGCCGTCGTCTCGACCTTCGCCTGCAACAGCATTTCCACGCCGAGCGCGTACGTCACTTCCATCAGGTCTTCCGGGCCCTCGCCGCGCAGGCAGAGAATCGCTTCTTCGGTCTCGAGCGCGTTCCCGCAGGCCCGGCCCAGGGGCCGGTCCATCGCCGTGAGCAACGCGACGGTGGGACATCCGCGGTCCTCGCCCAGCGCGATCATCGTCTTCGCGAGCTCCAGGCCCTTCTCGGTCGGCGGCAGGAACGCTCCACTTCCGTGCTTCACGTCGAGCACCAGCCCCGAAAGCCCCTCGGCCAGCTTCTTCGACATGATGCTCGCGGCGATCAGCGGGATGGCTTCCACCGTCGCAGTGACGTCCCGGAGGGCGTAGAGCCGCTTGTCCGCCGGCGCGATCTCCGGGGTCTGGCCGATGAGCGCGCACCCGATCTTCATCACCTGCGCCTTGGCTTCGGCCAGCGAGAGGCCGGTCTTGAATCCGGGAATCGCTTCGAGCTTGTCGAGCGTACCGCCGGTGTGCCCCAGGCCGCGGCCCGACATCATCGGGACCGCCACGCCGCACGCGGCCACCAGGGGCGCGAGGATCAGCGACACCTTGTCCCCGACCCCCCCCGTAGAATGCTTGTCGATCCGCGGCGTGTTCCAGCCGTCGAACGAAAGCCGGTCCCCGGAGGCGATCATGGCGTCGGTGAGCGCGGCCAGCTCGTGGCGCTCGAGCCCCCGGAACACCACGGCCATGAGCAGCGCCGAGACCTGATAGTCCGGAACGCGCCCTTCGGTGTATGCGGCAATCAGCGCGGACCATTCTTCCGCCGACAGAGCGGCGCCATCGCGCTTGCGTTCGATCAGAGGGACGACGAACATTGACCCCTTCCTCCGCCGGAGACCGGTGATGCGCTCAGCCCTGCTTCTGACCCTGTGCTTGACCGGAACACTGGCTGCTCAGGAAACCGTCGCCAATCATATCGCCCGGGGAGACTCGCTCCGGGCCGCCCTGCAGTCTTCCGCCGCCCTCGCGCAGTATCAGGCCGCGCTGAAAGTGGACTCGAACGCCTACGAAGCCAACTGGAAAGCCGCCCGGGAAATCGCCGACGTCGCCAAGCAGCTCCTGGGTGACTCCCTCGCCTCCCGCCGCGACTCCCTGTACTCCCTCGGCAGCATCTGGGCCGGGCGGGCCGTGCAAGCCGACTCCAATGGGGAGAACGGGCACTTCGCGCTCGCCCTGGTACTGGGCCGGCTGTCGCTGACCAAGAGCAAGAAAGAGCGGGTGAAGTACGCCAAAGTCATCTACGACGAGGCGGTGCACACGCTGCAGCTCGATTCCACCCACGACGGCGCGGAACACATTCTGGGTCAGTGGAACGCGGAAGTGAAGCGACTGTCCGGCCTCACCCGATTCTTCGCCAAGACCCTGCTCGGCGGCGGCTTCATGGACCGGGCGAACTGGGACGACGCGGTGAAGTATCTCTCTCGCGCCGTGAAGCACAATCCCACCCATGTCTACCATCGGCTGGCCCTGGCCGCCGTCTATGTGGATCTGGATTCCATTCCCCAGGCCACCGCCCTGCTCGAGTCGATTGCGACGCTGCCCGTCGGTGATCCCATGGACCCGACCTACAAGCGATGGGCGGCCGAGGCCCTCGCGGACTTGAAGAGCGGCAAGAAAGACGACGCCGACGACCGCTTGCGTCACATTTAAGTCCTTGACGGAAGCGGGGTTGCGACCCCAAACTAGTTGGCATGACCATCTCCTCGGCACTCACCCACGCAGAGGGCGAGCGCCTTGCCGCGCGGATCGCCGAGCTCGAGCACGAGCGCAAGCATCTCCTCGCCGTCATCGAGATCCTCAAGGAAGTCTCCGGCACGCTCCACTTCACCGACATTCTGCAGTCCATCGCCCGCAAGCTGGGCGAGGCCTTCGGTCTCGACCGGTGCTCGATTTTTCTGGCCGAACGCGGCGGAAAATCGGTACGGCTGGTCGCCTCGTACGAAGACCCCACCATCCGCAACTACGTGGTGGACCTCGAGCGATATCCCGAATTGAAGCGCGCCATCCAGGGCGCCGAGACGGTGTTCATTCCGGATGCCGCGAACGATCCGTCGCTGAAGCACGTGCGCGCCGACCTCGTAAACCGTCGGGTGAAGTCGATCACGGTGGTCCCGATCAATTGGCGGGGTGTAGCCATCGGCGCCATTTTTCTCCGTACCTTCCGTGACGGCCCGACCTTCTCCGATTCGGATGTCCGATTCGTCCAGGTCGTGGCCTCGCTGACCGCGCAGTCCCTCCGTAACGCCCATCGCTACGAGCGGCTGGCCCAGCGCCATCGGGACCCCGAGAGCAAGGAAGCGCGCCACATCGAGCTCGAAGGGGTAGCCCTGCTCTCCTTCCTGCGGCGTCTGATGGACGCGGTCGGACAGCGGCAGGGCGCGTGGGCCGAAGGCGCGCTCCCCAAGGCGTCTGCCGAAGAGCTGGACCGTCTGGTGGGTGTCGCGCTCGCCGTCATCCAGGAAGAAGCCAAAGGCCGGTGACGGACCCGGCGGCCCGCGCCGCCACTCTGCGGCAAATCCTCGAGCGGGCGGCTCACGCGTACTATGTCGACGACCGCCCCGAGATGTCGGACGCGGAGTACGATGTGCTCTTCCGCGAGCTGGAAGCCCTCGAAGCCCAGCACCCCGAGCTCCAGACTCCCGACTCTCCCACCCAGCGCGTGGGGTCCACGCCCTCGGCGGCCTTCAAGAAGCACCGTCACCTCGTCCCCATGCTTTCCCTCGATAACGCCTTCGACCCGGCGGAGCTCACCGCCTGGGAAGAACGGAATGCGCGCCTGGCACCCGAGGTCACCAAGGCCGGCTACACCCTGGAGGTGAAGATCGACGGCGCCGCCGTCTGTCTCACGTACCGGAAAGGGGTGCTCGTCACGGGGGCCACACGCGGGAACGGCGTCGAGGGCGAAGAGATCACGCCGAACCTCAAGACCATCCGTGACGTCCCTCTCAAGCTGTCGGGCTCGGGATGGCCGGAGCTCATGGAAGTCCGCGGCGAGGTCTACTTCGAAAATTCCCGCTTCACAGCCCTGAATGCGGAGCGTGAAGCCGCCGGCGAACCGACCTTCGCCAATCCCCGCAATTCGGCTGCCGGCTCACTCCGCCAGCTGGACCCGAAGATCACGCGGTCCCGGAAACTCCGGATGTTCTGCTTCCACGTCGAAGCGCCGGGGAGTGCTCTTCCGTTCGACACGCAGGAGCAACTGCTCCTCACCCTGGTGCAATGGGGATTTCCGGTCGAGCCTCATCACCGGACGGTGCCGACGTTGGCGGCGGCTCAGGAAGCGATCGCCGAACTCGAAGCGCTCCTCCCCACCCTCGACTACGGCGCCGATGGCGTCGTCGTGAAAGTGGACCAGCGGCGACTCCACGATGAGCTCGGCGTGGTCGGCGACCGGGAGCCGCGGTGGGCCATCGCCCGGAAATTCGCGCCCGAAGTGCAGATCACGAAACTCCTGAACATCGGGATCAACGTCGGGCGGACCGGCGCGCTGAACCCGTTCGCGATGCTCGAGCCGGTCGACATCGGCGGCGCCACCGTCTCCAACGCCACCCTCCATAACGCGGACCTGATCGCGGCGCGGGACATCCGGATCGGCGATTGGGTGGAGGTCACCCGCGCCGGCGAGGTCATTCCCCAAGTCCTCGGCCCCGTCCGCGAGCGGCGCACGGGCAGTGAAGTCCCTTTCCAGATGCCCGAGAAGTGCCCACGCTGTGGGTCGGATGTCGAACACCCGCAGGACGAGGTGATGTCGTTCTGCCCCAATGTCTCCTGCCCGGGCCGGGTGCTCGAATCGATCGTCCATTTCGCCATGGCGATGGATATCCGCGGTCTGGGATACGAGCGGGTGAGGGCATTCCTGGAAGCCGGGCTGATCCATGACGTCGCCGACCTGTACCGGCTCACCGCCGATCAGCTCAAGACCCTGGAGGGGTTTGCGGCCAAGTCGGCCAAGCTCCTGGTGGATGCGATCGCGGCGTCGAAGACCCAGCCGCTCTCGGTGGTGCTCTACGCCCTGGGGATCCGGCATGTGGGGGCCCAGGGAGCCAAGCTCCTCGCCCGGCAGTTCACCACCATGCCGTCCCTGGCGGGTGCGTCCGCCGATGGCTTGGGGAGCATCCGAGGAATCGGCCCAGCGATTGCCGAGGCGGTGTGGCATTTCTTCCAGGAGCCCCGGAACGCCGATCTGATCGCCCGCCTGACGTCGGCGGGCCTGGGTCTGGCGGAGCCGGTCGTGGCGGGGGCGGAAAGCGGACGCCTGGCGGGGCAAACCTACGTCGTGACCGGCACGCTCCCGACCCTGTCGCGGAAGGCGGCGACGGACCTGATCACGAGCGCCGGCGGGCATGTCGCCAGCTCAGTATCCAAGCAGACGACGGCGGTCGTTGCGGGCGCGGACGCCGGCTCGAAGCTCGACCGGGCCAAGACACTCGGCATTCCGGCGATCGACGAAGCCGAACTGTTGCGCCGCGTCCAGTCAAACCAGTAAGTTGGGCTCCCAGATATGAACCCTTCCTCCGCCTCCGCCCGCACCGACGGCCTTGCCATCGGGCGGGCGTCGTTGCAACAACTGCATCGGTCTCTCCTTCAGCACGCGCCCGACCAGGCGGTGACGGTGCTCCAGGAGACCGGTTACGCGTCCGGCGAAGGGATCTACCAGGCGTTCTGCGCGTGGCTCCCCGGCGCCGCGGGCGTATCGAAGCCCGAGGACCTGGACACCGCTCATGTGAACTCGGTGCTCGCCGAGTTTTTCCGGGCCCGCGGGTGGGGCACGGTGACCGTGCAGCCCGTCGGCGGCGCGGCACTCGCCGTAGACTCGACCGACTGGGTCGAAGCCGATCCCGGCTCCGCCGAAGCACCGATGTGCTTTTTCTCCGCGGGCATGCTGGCGGACTTCCTGGGGCGCGTATCGGGTGAGCCCGTCGCCGTCATGGAAGTCGAGTGCCGCTCCAAGAACGATGCGCGCTGCCGTTTTCTCTCCGCAGCACCCGAAACGTTGCAGCATGTGTATGAGCAGATGACCGCAGGCCGTACCTACGAGGACGCACTCACCGGATAAAGCGGGATTGGGGATTGGAGATTGGGGATTCGGAACACCAATCCCGAATCCCTCATCCCCCATCCCCGTCTTTGGAACGGAACCTGCTCTGGGCTCAGGGTGTTACCCTGATGCGAGAGGAGGTACCTATGCTGACCCTCAATCTCAACGCTGATCAAGCCGCGTTACTGACGCGAATTCTCGATTTGTATTTCGCGGAGCTCAAGAAGGCAGGTGCTTCTCGTGAGGTGGCCCCGAGGTTCGCCTCCGAGGGACCGCTGTTGCGGGATCTGCTGGTGCAGCTCGCGGCGTATCAGCACGCGGCCTGACGGGAAGGGGGGAGAGGGAAGAGGGAAGCGTGGCTCCTACGCGCAAGTGCGCTTCCCTCTTCCCCCCTCCCTCTTCCCGCTCTCGTCACCGCCCGGCCACCGACACTCCCTCAAGCAATAGGGACGGCGACCACCGGGTCCCCACCCAGCGGCCGTCGTCCCCCCAGCCGCCGATCTTCTTGAGCAGGTCGTACACGTTCCCCGCCACCGCTGCGTCCTTCACCCGTCCCGTGATCTTGCCGTTCTGGATGCGATAAGCGAGGGCCACAGGATGACTGAAGGCCCCGCCGATCACGTTCCCCTGGCCCACACCGATCAGGTCGTCGACCAGGAGGCCATCCTGGATGCCATCCGTCAGTCCCCCACCGAGTGACCAGCGGGGCCGCGCCGTCGGCGTAGTACCGACGATGAAGTTCGAGTACGACAGCCGTGGCTTTCCGAAAACGCCGCGGTGCCCGTGGCCGGTGCTGCGCTGGGCGCCACCCAGCCGCGCCGCGGTCTCGAGATCGTGGACGAAGTGCCGGGGTGCGCCCCGCTCGATGAGCGGAAGGCGGGCCGCGGGGACGCCTTCGTCATCGAACGGATAGGAGGCAGGACGGTTCGCGAGCGTGGGATCGTCGGTGATCGACAACGCCTCCGCAAAGACCGCCTCCCCCACCTTCCCCTGCAATGGCGAAATCCCCTGAATCAGCGTCTTGCCGGAGAGCGCCTCCTCCAGCGGCAGCAGGATGGCCGACAGTCCCATAGGCGAGAAGACGACCGGCAGCGACCCGGAGGGCGGGGCCACGATGCTGAGCGCCAGCTCCAGCCGGGTCTTGATCGATTCGACGACGGCGTCGAGATCGGCTGCTTCCGGCATGCCGACGCCTGTGTAGTAGTCGTAGATCATCAGCACGTCGTTGTCGGACACCCGGGCGATGTCGGCACTCACGCTCACACCGGTCGCGCGATAGCTCCCCTGACCGCCCGCGGTGTTCCCGATGGTCGTCTCCGCCACTTCGCGTTCGACGGTGACGTTGATCTGCGCGTCGGGGCGCGAGAGGCGTTCCACCAGACCACGCCCGATGTCAGCGAGCGTACCGACCGACGCTACGCCCGCGGACTTCGCTTCCGTCGATACGGAGGGGAACGTGCTGGACGACGGGAACTCGATCGCGAGCGGCTCACCGAGCGCCGCCGAGGCGAGAGCGCGGGTCACGACGTCGGAGGGAGGTGCGTCGGTGGCGGTCGTCCCGGCCACGCCCACCTTCCCGTCCTTCAGGACACGGACGTTCAGGCCCGATTCCTCGACCACGCCGGCGCTCTTGAGACGCCCCGACTCAAACGCGATGGTCGTGCGCTCACTCCGGCGCCAGCAGGCGTCTCCGGCATCGGCGGCGCGCTTCAAGGCATCCAGGGCTTTCGGGATCACCCGACCTCGCCCCCGACCAACGCATCTTCGATGCGCACATGCGGTGCGCCCTCAGTCACCGCCAGGTAGGCCTGTCCCGCCTTGCCGCACCCCCCGCCGATCTGATTCCATTGGAAGTCACCGGCGATCCGCTCGATGCGATCCAGCGTCTGAAACAGGTTCCCCGCCAACACTACGTCCTTCACCAGCTCGGCCACCTGGCCGTCACGGATCATGTGGCCGTAGGCGGCGGTGAACGAGAAGCTTTCGAGCATCGTCTGGCCACCGAATGCCGAGCAGGCGTAGACGCCGAGTTTGACGTCCTTGATGAGGTCCTCGAAGGTCCCCTCACCGTTCCCGATGTATGTGTTCGTCATCCGGACGATCGGAGGATGGCGGAAGGAAAGGGCCCGGGCATTTCCGGTCGGGCGTTCTCCCATGCGGGCGGCCGTCTCACGGGAGTGCAGCCTGCCGACCAGCTCTCCTTCCTTGATAAGGACCGAGTCCTGGGTGGGCACGCCTTCGTCATCGAACGGCATGGTGCCCCGGAGCCCTGGCACCGCCCCGTTGTCCCCGACGGTCAGGACCTTCCGGCCGAAGCGGCGTCCGAGGGTCATCATCTCCCGCGCCTGCGGGTTCTCATAGACGAAGTCGGCCTCGGAGAGATGGCCGAACGCCTCGTGGATGAACACACCGGCCATTTCGGGATCGAGGACCACGGGGTAGTTCCCGCCGCGGACCGTCGGCGCGCGCAGGAGCTGCGACGCCCGTTCCCCGGCCTTCTTGAACCCCTCGGCGAACGTGTGAACGCTGTTCCAGCCCCTTCGCAGGCCGATGGACTCGAGCGCCTTCTCGATGGTGCCGTTCTTCCGGGCGATCGCCGTCCCCGACAGGGTGACCTCCGGCCGGAGCTCGTGCAGGCTGGTCCCCTCCGAGTTCACGAACCAATACTCGGTGACCTCGTCGTGGTAGTTGGCGATGGTGTCGGTGATGTCCCCCGAGACGGCGAGCATTTCGCCGTTGTAGGCCTCGATGAGCCGGGTCTTCTCGGCGAGGGAGATCCCCCGGACGTCACCGTCAAGGTCGAGCAGGGCTTCGGCGGTCTGGGGAGATACGTCCGCCAGGCGAATGGGCTCGTCGAGCACGATCGCCCGCGACAGCTCCTGGGCCCGCTCGACCATGGCCGGGAGCTGATTCAGCGACGTGAACGCCGCAACGCCCCAGCCATGGCCCTTCGAGAGCACGCGAACACAGCCACCGACGTCTTCGGACGCGGTCGCCGATTCCAGGCGCTTGCCCCGGAACGACACGCCGGTGGCCCAGGTGCGTTCGACGCGGATTTCGGTATAGTCGGCACGAGACGCCCGGAGGGCGGCGTCGAGAACATCCCTCACCAGCTACACCCCGCGGAGTTTGTCGGCGTAGTCGGGGCGGACCACGATCTCACCGTTCTTGATGATCTCGCGGTCCCAGGGAAGGATGATGAAGCTGTCGGTGTCCAGCGCGGAGAAATCGACCTGGTAGGGTCCGGTGCGGAACGAAACCGCCGTTTTCACGGACGCGGGGCGCAGCTCCCGCACGGCGTTGAGGGCCAGCTTCATGGTGTCACCGGTGTCGCAAGTCTCGTCCACGATCAGGACCCGCCGGCCGGTCACGAGGCGCGGAGGGCCGGCGATGACTACCGGCCGGGCGCCCGATTCGGAGCGGGTGATGGCCATCGACGCGAAGTCGCGCTGCATGATGCTCGCGACCACCGCACCGGGAATCACGCCCGCCCGGGCGATGCCGAGGATCAATTCGGGGTCGTAGGCGTGGAAGACCTTGAGGGCGAGGACCCGGCACAGCTCACCGAAAAACGGCCAGTCCACCTCCAGCACCGCGTTGGGGGACGCACGTCCGGAACGCGAACGGCGGGGTACTGGAGGGCCAGGAGGGACGTACGTCATTTGGGAAGCTACATTGCGAATGCAAGCAGCCGCAAGCTATTTTCGCATCATGAGTTTCTGGCGCCGCCTCTTCGGCGGCTCGTCACCCGACGAGATTGCGCCGCAGCGACTCGATTACCTGAACGAGGCGCTCGCGCTCGAACGTCAAGGTGACTTCGAGGCCGCGCTCACGTCCTACCGTCTCGCGCTGCGCGACCATCCCAACGACGCACGCATACTCCAGAACATGGCCATCGCGTTCACGAAGACGGGACGCGTGGACGAGGCCATCCGCCACTACCGTCGCTCGCTCGAGCTCGACAAGTCGCTCGCGGGCGCGCACTACGGACTGGCGTTTCTGCTGCTGAAGCGCGGCGATCCGGACGGCGCCGTGCGCCACCTGAAAGAGTTCCTCGCCCAACCTCCGAAGGGTCCCGACGCGCAGAAGTGGATCGAGCACGCCAAAGAGCAGCTCCGGGAAATGGGTGAGACCCACTCCCCGATGGAGGCGCACTGAGGCTTCGGACCCGCTGGGCCCTGCTCCTCGCGGGCGGGGTGGGGGTCCTCGCGCTGGCGTGCGGCACCATCAGTACGGACCTCAACGAAGTCATCGCGCTCCAGGTGAACCTCGGCCCCGACACGGGGAAGATGGACTTCGGCGATACCGTGACCGTGACGGCGGTCGCCCTGAACGGCCGCGGGCAGGCCGTGACGGCACCGATCGTCTGGTCCGACCTCGACACCAACGTGCACATCGACAGCCTGACGGGTGCCGTCACCGCCCACAATGTCGGCACCGGGCTCATCCAGGCGCGCACCGGCAATCTCCGTTCGAACCCGCAAGCGATCACCGTTTTCATCCGCCCCGACACCGCCTTCGCCGACAGCACCCTCGCGCGTGACTCGGTGAGCATCGGGACGAAGACCGATTCGCTCTCGGACTCGATCCGGGTTCGGGTCCGGCACTACGACCCCACGGATACCACCTCGTTGTCGGGGCGCCCGGTCGTGTTTACCCTGCTCTATCCGGCAGATACCACCAGTTTCAAGTTGCTCCCCGTCGGCACCGTCCTCACGGATGTGAGCGGATTGGCGGTCGTGCAGGTGAGGCTGAAGCAGCGTAGTTTGCCCGATTCAGCCGTGGTCCAGGCGTCGGTGGTACGCTACTTCAATCACGTCGCCGTACCTGGATCTCCCATGACCTTCGTGGTGAGGTTCTATCCATGAGCCCTCCGCAACCCGGTACGCTGACCCAGCTCTTCTTCGATGGATTGGACCGGTTCATTCCGGCGAACCGGACCGCCTTCAAAGCCAAGCGCGGGGGTACCTGGCAGCCGCTCACCCACCGGGAAGCCGAGGCGCGCGTCAGGGCCATCTCCCTCGGTCTCAAGGAGCTGGGGGTCCAGCCGGGTGAGCGGGTGGTGCTGCTGTCGGAAACCCGCGTGGAATGGGCCCTGGTGGACTATGCCTGCCTCTGTGCCCACGCCACCGACGTTCCGATCTACCCCACCCTGCTGGTCAAGCAAGTCGAGTACATCCTGAAGGACTGCGGGGCCACGACGGTTTTCTGTTCGACCGCCGAGCAGGTGGCGAAGGTCAATGAGATCAAGGCGCACCTGCCCATCAAGCACATCATCACGTTCGATGCCGGGTCGAGTGCCGGTGTCATCACGCTCGACGAACTGGAGAAGAAGGGCAAAGCGGCGGACGCGAAGTACCCGAACTGGCGGGCCGACGCCCTGAAGGTCTCCCCGGATTCCCTGGCGACGCTGATCTACACGTCCGGCACCACCGGTGACCCCAAGGGCGTGATGCTCAGTCACAACAACCTCTACAGCAACGTCTCCGCCTGCGTCCACATCCTGCCGATCTCCGAATCGGACGAGTGCCTCTCCATGCTTCCGCTTTCGCACGTCTACGAGCGGATGGTGGATTACACCATGTGGATGGCGGGTGTGGTGATCAGCTACGCCGAGTCGTTCGACAAGGTGGCGCAGAATCTCCGGGAGACGAAACCGACCATCGTGCTGTCGGTCCCGCGGCTCTATGAGAAGGTCTATGCGAAGGTGATCGAGGGTGCGTCGAAGAGCCCGCTGAAGCACGCGATCTTCAATTGGTCCAAGAAGGCGGGTGACCGCTGGGCCACCCACCGCCTCTCGGGCGTGAAGATCCCCCTCGGTGTGTCCATCACGCACGCGATCGCCGACAAACTGGTCTTCAAGAAGGTCCGTGCCGCCACCGGCGGCCGGCTCAAGACCTTCATCTCCGGCAGCGCGCCCCTCTCGGCGGACGTGGCGCTCTTCTTCTTCGCCTGCAACCTGCCCATTCTCGAGGGGTACGGGCTGACCGAAACGTCTCCCGTCCTGACCCTCAACCCGCCGCAAAAG
>DATNDQ010000150.1:0-5915 GCA_035553475.1 Gemmatimonadales bacterium | reverse complement strand
GTAGACCTCCTCGACCCGTCGTCGTGCCACCTGGGCGTCCCGCTCCCGGGCCGCTGAATCCTCCAGCACGTTCCTCCACGCCTCCGCCATGGCCTGCGGATCACCGAAGGGCACCAGGCGATGCCGCAGGGTCTCCCCAAGCACCTGGCCATTCCCGCCGACGTTCGTGACCACGGGACAGACACCCGCGCTCATCGCCTCGAGGAGGCTGACCGACGTCCCTTCACTCTGGGATGAAAGCGAGAAGATCGTGGCCAGCGCCAGCAGCGGGTGCACGTCGCCGACCCATCCGGGGAGCTTCACGTCGTCGTCCGACAACCCGAGCTCCGCGATCCGCCGGCGCAGCACACCTTCGTCAGGCCCCTCCCCCGCGATCACCAGCACCGGCGCCGGAGAACGCCCTTCCGCGCGGAGGTGAGAGAGCGCTTCGATCATCACGTCATAGCGCTTGATCGGATCGAAGCGACCGACCGTGGCGATCACCGGACGCCCGGGGGCGATGCCCCAGGACGCGCGCAACGCGCCGTCGTCGGGCCTGGGCGCGAAGGCTTTCGTGTCGACGCCATTGCGGATGACCTGCACCTTGGCGGGGTCCACCAGACCGTTCGCCATGTGCTTCGCGAGGGGATCCGATACGGCCACCACGACGTCGGTGCGGCGGGCTGCCTTCCTGTCGAAGAAGCGATCGCGCCGGTAGTCCGGCACATGTCGCCGGCCATGATCGGTGTGAATCACCCTGGGGACGCCGGCCAGGCGCGCGGCCTTGGAGCTCTTGTACCACACCCCACTGTGGCTGTGAACCACGTCGGGAGCGATCCGCCGAATCAACCCCGCGACCTTCCGGGGCCAGAGTAACGAGACCAGGGGAAAGGACCGGCAGGTATGGACCGGTGCCACCGCTTCCAGGCCCTCGCCGTAGCGGCCGAGGTGGGAGAGAGCGAGCAGCTCGACGTCGAAGCGGGACCGGTCAATGCCCCGCACCAGGTCGGCGACCAGCCGTTCCAGCCCACCCGCCTCCAGATCGAGCACCACCTGCAGGACCTTGGTGCGGCGAGTCACTCGACCCCTCCGCCAACGCGTGCCCGGAACCCGCGGCGCGAGATCCCCGAGGGCACGTTGTAGCGCGGGATGGCGTGGGGCGTCTTCTGCCAGGCTTCGGCCCGCGCGCGCCCTCCGTCCACCCGCAGACCCGCCCGGTACCCGGTGGCGGCCGCCACCTCCTCGACATCTTCGCTGACGCCACCGTACGGATACGCGATCCAGGGAATCAGGCGGTCGGGAAACCGGTCTCGCAGCCAGGTCCACGATTGCGTCAGCTCGCGCGACGCGTCTTCGTAGGACAGGGCAGCCAGGTTGGGGTGGCCCCAGGTGTGGGAGCCAAGCGTGATGCCGGGTTTGGCGACGGCGGCGCGGAGCTCCGCTTCAGTGGCGACGCGGGAGTAGCTGGGCGGCTTGGTGACGCTCACACCATGCTCGGCCGCCCACCTCCGGATGGAATCGTCGTCCCCGCAGAGGGCATCGAGGGCGATGTAACGCGGGATGGCTGGTGCCACCGCGCCGGGCGGCGTGAGCTCGTCCCACCAGAACGCTCCGTCACCGACGAACTTGGGGGTGACGAATATCGTGGCCGGAAGCCCGCGGCGCACCAGCTCGTCGACCGCGGTCGTGACGGCACCCCGATAGGCGTCGTCGAACGTGATCGCGACGACCGGCTTGTCGTCCGGGCTTACGTCGGGAAGGTCCGCCAGCGGGACCACCCTGCACCGCTCCGCGAGGATGTCGAGATGCGCGGCGAACTCGCGGCGGGGAAGGTGCAGAGAGCGGTCTCCCGACGGGGGTGCGTCATCGGGAACCACGTTGTGATAGGCGAGGATCAGCGGAGCGCGGCGGGCCATCCACCGCAGGAGGCCGGCGACACCAGGCCGCACGGCCAGAGCCTCGAGGGCTCGTTTGGCCAGGTTACGCAGGGGTGGGAGTCCCCTTCAGGCGCCGTTCACGGCGGAGACGAACACCCGGGCATCTTCGCTCCACCGGTATTTCTCGGCAATAGCCCGCTTCCCGCGCTGTGAGAGATCCTGCCGCGTCGTACCATCCCGGAGGAGGCTCACAATCGCCCGGGAGAGCCCGTCCGCGTCACCAGGCGCGTAGAGGACGCCGGCGCGAGTCTCGTCGAGAATCCGCCGCATGGGCGGGACGTCCACGGCGATGACGGGCAACCCGGCCGCCATGTAGTCGAACAGCTTGTTCGCGAGCGTGATGCGGATGTGGCTCGAATCGAGGAACGGGATCAGCCCCACCTGGGCTTGCTGGTAGTACCCCGGGAGGGAGGTGTGCGGCTGCCACCCGAGCATGGCGACGCTGCGCTCCAGGCGCAGATCGCGAATGCGGCGCTCGACGTGCGGCCGGTCGGTGCCGTCTCCGACCACCACCAGAACGGCATCGGGCACGTCTTTCAAGACCAGCGGCATCGCCTCGACCGCCTTCATCACGCCGCGATCGGCGATCAGAATGCCGACGAAGAGGATGAGCGGACGCCCCGCCCAAGGGGCCAGGCTGTCGGGGGCCGGAGCCGGGGCGGACAGCATCTCGGGGAATTCCGGCGTGTTCCCGACCACGTGTACGCGATCCGCGGACACGCCCAACCGCCGGCATCGCTCGGCCGATTCCTCCGACACCACGAACACGTTCCGCACCCGGCGCAGTACCCACTGCTCCATCCACGAGGCGGCACGCGGGCTCCGCACCAGGTGGTCGGAGAGACGCATCCGGTCCACTTCCCACCGGGCGCGGAGGAATTCCGGGTAGATCTCGGCCATGTCATAGTCCACGGGCAGGCCCGTCAGCCATCCGATCCAGACGGCTGAGGGCGCCAGCGGCAAATCCGCCACCACGATGCGCTCGGCCTTGAATCGCCGGGCCGCCTGCCAGATGGACCACAACCAGACGGGGTTCAGGAACAGCGGAAAGTTCAGCGCGTAGTTCAGCCACCGGGGTCCGAAGCTGGGTAGGCGCTGGATCTCCATCCAGGCGTTCCATTCTCTGCGGACCGCTCGATCGGTGTTTCGCGCTACCAGCAGCACCATGTGGCCGGCCTGGGCCAGGCTCCGGGTCTCCTTCTCGACCCGGGTCGCGCCCTTCGGCCAGTCACCGTCGTAGACGTACAGGATTCGCACTAGCGGGCCCGACCGAACCTGGGGACACCCACTCGCCAGCTGTCACGCCGGACCCCCGCCGGCATCGCGCCGGTCACAGGCGCGCCCGCTCCCGGCTGCAGCCGGCGCCCCGGCGTCGCGATCATCCCCAGCAACGCATAGAGGTAGGTGGAGTACGCCTGCGACAGGAAGAACCCCGACACGCAGAACCCCATCAGGCACGCGGCCAGGGTCTGCGCCAGGGCTTCGTCCGGCGAATTGGGGTCCAGTCGTGGGGCGCCGCGCCTGCGGGGCGGGGATCGGAGGGACAACCCCGCCTGAATGAGCGCGGCGAGGAACAGCAGCAGGCCCGGAATGCCAAGCTCCGCACCGATTTCCACGAACGAGTTGTGCGCGGCCGACCACTTCAGCCCGATGCCGACGGATTGCCGGGACGCCAGCGGAGAGATCATCCCCTCCGCCGCCGGGAACGCGTTCGCGCCGACGCCGGTGAGCGGGTAGCTCATCATGTATCCCATCCCCCGCTTCCAGATCTCCATCCGTCCGGACTCCACGTTCGCCTGGAAGTTGTAGTCCTGAGAGGGATGAAGCATGGTGCTCATCATGGTCCAGTAGCGATCAGACCCGAAGGCCAGGAACAGGACCCCCATGATGGCCACGGCCGAGAGGCGCATGGTCTTCGAGACGGCCCGGTACCGCCACACCATGAAGAGCGACACGGCGATGAGGCCGAGGAATCCGCCGCGCGATCCCGTTTTCATCAGCGCGACCATGAGCACCGGCAGGCAGAGTCCCGCGCCGATGCGCAGGACCGGCTTGGAGTCTCCTCGCGCAAAGAACACGATCATCGGGATCGTCATCACGATGAGCATCCCGAGATCATTCGCGTCGTAGTAGTACAGGTCACCCAGCCGCCCGTCGGCTCCGACGGGGATCCGGGTGATGACCATGAACGAGTAGAGGGTGGCGCCGAACACGCTCACCCACATCAAGCGCTCGATGTCCTTCCGGTCCCGCAGCCCGGCCGCGACCAGAATCAGGAGCATGAACGTCTTGTCGTAGTCCTTGAGGATGAAGCTGAAGCTGTATCCCGGGTACACACCCCCCGGCACGGACGCGATGGCGAAGAACATGATGAGAATCGCGCACTTCACCACGGGATGACTGATGCGCTTCAGTCGCCGGCGCGGATCCTTATCAATGATGAAGAGCGCCAGCGATGCCACGGCCGCGAGGGTCGGGATCTGCGCGGTGGCCAGAATGGGGAATAGATCCTGGAGCCGCCACACACTGGTGAGCACCAGGAGTGACAATGCCACCAGGAACCCGTCCCAACGGGTTCCTGCCGGCCGGGAAACCGGTGCCGCCGACGGGTCCGACCTTCTTACCACAGCGGATCCTGATCCCAAATGGTCACTCTACCCCACCACATGGACTGCGCGGCGCCGGGCCCCTGGTTCATGTTCCGGCCCAGCGCGACCCCATAAATGTAGGAGGCGGTCGTCGTGACGCCCGAAAGGTCCTTCACGGTCACGCCGTCCACCATCACCGTTGCGGCACCCGTCCCCGACCCGAGCTTCATGTGCATCCGGTAGGTGTGCCACTGCCCGTCAAATGGCGTGAAGGTCATCGGGAAGTCCGCCGGCTCCTCGTTGCCCGGGTACCCCCAGGTATACGACGTGCCGAAGATGCCCAGGACGAGGTTGAACCGTGACACGTCCGTCCGGCCGAAGACCGTCTTGTAGGCCGCGGCCGACGTGCAGCCCCACCCCGCGGGTGCCACCGTCGTAAAGCCGCTCTGGAACTTGATCACGGCCTCGATCCACACCTCGGTGACATGGTTCGGCAGATTGATATTTCGCCCGATGGTGTAGTCAGAGCAGCGGCCCGTGGTCCCGCTTCCCCCTTCACCCGTGCGATCGGGGAAATCAAAGCGCATGGACTGGGTGGACGAGTCATACCCGACCCCCTGATCGAGGGCCATCTGCGTGGTCGCGACGTCCTCGCCAGTGGAATAGATGCCGCGCGGATCGGACAGCATGTTCGAGGTGCTCGAGTATTCGGAGAAGTTCTCCTCCATGAGCGCCTTCACCGTGCTCCCGCCGCCACCACCCCCGCCGCCCCCACCCCCGCCCCCACCCCCGCCACCGCCGGTGATTGACTTGTTCGCGCCACCACCGCAGGCGAGCACCAGACACAGTGCGCCAAGCACCCGAGCCCAACCCGATCGTTGAACGATCATACCGAACCTCCCAGTTGCCGTCACGGTGCGGACGTTCCGCACCAATTCAGGTCGACCTCATACGCACGAAAATCGAAGCGCGTCTTTCCCGTCCGCTGGATCACCCGGCACGACTGGTCCACCCAGGCGAGGGCATCCGCGTCACCATTGATCCACCCATTCCGGTGCCGCGAGACCAGCAGCCAGAACCCGCCGGTGTGCGCCAGCACCTGTGACAGGCGAGCGACGTCACCGATCTCCTCGAAGGCCTGCCCGGGCGCGTAGTAGTCCCGCTGCTGCACCGAGGGCCCCAGGAGAAGATGCGGTGAGCCGTGCGAAGTCACGTACGCAAACGCGGGACGAGGATCGAAGCGCATGCCATCCCGGAGATTCGAAGCGACGCCGGGCAATGCGGCAGCCGCTAGGACCGCGGCAACCCCGACGCCGAGCGGCGCGGCGCTCCCCACCGCCCGGTCGATCGCGCCCCCCACCGAGAGATAGATGAACGGGAGCATGGCCATGCCGTAGTCCGCATAGACGTC
>DATNDQ010000149.1:0-9766 GCA_035553475.1 Gemmatimonadales bacterium | reverse complement strand
GAGCAGCTCGCCGGCGGTTTCCTGATCGGTGAACCGGTCGGAGGCGATCCACTGGATCGTTACGCCCGCATCATTCGCGATCCCGCCATGTACGAGCGCTTCGTGAATGCTCTTGTAGCTGTCGGCGAGCTCGGTGTACTTGCCCACGACGGCGATCCGCACCTGGTGTGGCGGCTTGAGGATCTTGTCCACCATCGCCGCCCACGCGCGGAGATCCGGCTCTTTGGTGTCCAGGTGGAGCCGCATGCAGACTTCCTTGTCGAGACCCTGGTCGTGGAGCTTGAGCGGGATTTCGTAGATCGATTTCACGTCGGGACTCTCGACCACGCAGCCGAAGTCTACGTTGCAGAACTGCGCGATCTTGCGCTTCAGCTCCTCAGACAGCGGGCGCTCGGTGCGGCAGATCAGGATATCGGGCTGGATTCCGATCTGCATCAGCTCGCGGACGGAGTGCTGGGTCGGCTTCGTCTTCAGCTCTGCCGTCGCCGCGATGAACGGCACGAGCGTCAGGTGAATGAAGAGCGTGTTGTCGCGGCCGACTTCCTGGCGGAATTGGCGGATCGCCTCGAGGAACGGGAGCGATTCGATGTCGCCAACCGTGCCGCCGATTTCGGTGATGACGACATCATGGTCGGGCGCGAGCCGCCGAATCGCGCCCTTGATCTCGTCGGTGATATGCGGAATGACCTGCACCGTGGAGCCGAGGTATTCGCCGCGCCGCTCCTTGGTGATGACCGACAGGTAGATCCGTCCGCTCGTGACGTTGTTCACCTGCGAGAGCGAACGGTCGATGAACCGTTCATAGTGGCCGAGATCGAGGTCGGTCTCGGCGCCGTCGTCCGTGACATAGACCTCGCCGTGCTGGAACGGCGACATGGTCCCGGGGTCGACGTTGATGTACGGATCGAACTTCTGGATCGTCACCTTGAGTCCGCGCTCGACCAGGAGCCGTCCCAGGGAGGCCGCTGCAATGCCCTTCCCCAGAGAGCTCACCACACCGCCCGTGACGAAGACGTACTTGGTCGAACTCACGAATTCACCTCTTTCAGATGCCGGGTTATTTCGCGCTCCGCGAACGCGAGATCGTCCGCCGTATCGACTCCCGGCGCGGCCGGGCCGTCGAATAGCGAGACGCCGATCGGAATGCCGTGCAACAGGGGCCGCAGCTGCTCCAGACGTTCCCAGCGCTCCTCGGGAACGGGGGGCAGTTTGACCCATCGCTCGAGCGCTTCGCGAGTGTATCCGTAGACTCCCACGTGTTGGTGGTAGACGGCGGTACCGGTCCCGTCACGATCGAAGGGAATGGGCGCCCGCGAGAAGTAGGCGGCCCGGCCATTGGGGCCCACCACCACCTTCACGCGGCTGGGGTCGGAAACGAGCGAGGGGTCGAGGGAGCCGGCGGCCGTGCCGATGGGGTCCCCCTGCTCCAGTCGGGACACCGTCCCGCTCAGCGCCTTGGGGGAAACGAGGGGCTCGTCGCCCTGTACATTCAAGATGAGGTCAAACGACTTAAACTCTTTATTGGCAATGACTTCAGCAATTCGCTCCGTGCCACTCTCGTGCTTCGGAGAGGTCATGACTGCTTCGAACCCTGCCCCCTCCACGACGGACGAGATTTCCCGCGCGTCGGTTGCCACGACCAGGCGGTCGCAGAGATCGAGCTCGGCGACACGTCGGACTACCCAGAGGATGAGAGGATCACCTGCCAGAGGCAGGAGGGGCTTCTTTGGCAGTCGGCTGGAGCCCAGCCGAGCGGGGATCACACCGAGGAGGGGCACAGGGCAAGATACAAGAGTCGTGCCGTGGAGTCTAGACCATGGCCTGTGCCACC
This sequence comes from Gemmatimonadales bacterium, assembly GCA_035553475.1. Taxonomy (GTDB): domain Bacteria; phylum Gemmatimonadota; class Gemmatimonadetes; order Gemmatimonadales; family GWC2-71-9; genus 40CM-2-70-7. The sequence goes on along the minus strand of DATNDQ010000149.1, from coordinate 7,935 downwards.
CTCAAGAAGTTCCCCAATAAGAGTTTACCGAACTCGGTGCCCACCGACTCCGGATGGAATTGTACGCCGTAGACGGGAAATTGCCGGTGCTTCATGGCCATGATCTCTTCGGCTCGGGGCCGATCGGCGCTCCAGGCGGTCACCACAAGATCTCGAGGCAGGCCCTCGGGGGCCACGACCAGGGAGTGGTAGCGCATCGCCGTCATCGGTGATGGCATCCCCTCGAACAACTCATCGTCGTCGTGCACCACCTCACAGGTTTTCCCGTGCATCAGGCGATCGGCGCGCACGACCTTGCCGCCGAACGCTTCTCCGATCGCCTGATGTCCGAGACACACGCCCAGGATCGGCGTCTGCCCCGCGAGGGCACGGATCAACGGCACCGCGATTCCGGCCTGCGCGGGCGTGCCGGGCCCCGGCGAGATCACCAGGGCCGACGGCTTCAGCCGCACCACGTCCTCGACCGACAACGCATCGTTGCGGTAGACCACGGGCTCCGCCCCCAGCTCCCCGAAATACTGGACGAGGTTGTAGGTGAAGGAGTCGTAGTTATCGAGAACGAGGAGCATGTGGTTAGTGGTTCGCCTTGGCGTAATCGATGCCGGCCTGCACGTGCTCGATCGCTTCGTTGATGGCCTTCATCGCGGCGACCTTGTGGCCACCCTTGTCGTCAGCGGCTTCGTTGAGATGGGTCTTGGCGCTCTTAAGAGCGGTCATCGCGGCTTCCATGTGCGGCTGACCCTGGACGTACTCGCCCACCTTGAACGCGGCGGTCGCGACCAGCGCGAGCGGCAGCGCAACGGTAAGCAGGCGAACGGTGAGACGACGGGACATGGCGGACATTGAGGACCTCCGAAAAGTGGTGTAGCAGTATGAAACGGGGCGCCTGTCACTTCAACATGCCCCCGGGCCGATGGGCCCGCCAGCGTCCTGACTAGAACTCCACCTTCGGGATGTGCTGGGCCTGGCTCACCCGCCCGGCGGCGATATCGGCGCGCGAATAGTCTTCGCCCTTGATGGGCGCACTCGCCAGGCGGCGCAGCATCGCGATCTGCCCGACGTGGGTGAAGGAATCGGCGATCGGCCCCTGAAAGAGCTGTTCCGCCGAGAACCCCAGCCCGTCATCACTCCCCAGCGCGGTGTCGAAACGCTCGAGAGACGTGTGGAAGCGCGCTACGCCCTCCGTCCAGGGCAGCACGGGCGACTGCCTCCACTTGTGCTGCCCCTTGGCGAGGCCCAGCCCCCAGTCCAGGAGGTCCCCGATGTGCGCGAGGATTTCACCGGCTGACCGCGACCCCGGCGCGGCCCGGAAATCGGCGAATCCTTCCGGAGCGTCCCGGAACGCTTTCGCTCCACGGTAGGCGAGAGTCGCCAGGGCGTGACGCAGGAGGGTGCGGCGGGCTCGATCGTCGCTCATACGCGGAGCTCCATCCATTCGACGGCGCCCCGCTCGATCGCTTCGCGGACGCCGCGCTCACGGGGTGACAGGCGCGCCTCTCCCGTCTTCACTTCCACGAACACCACCCGCCGGACCGCGCCCTCCCCCTCCGACAGGCCGTCGAACACGACGAAATCTACCGGGCTTCCCAGAAAGCGCGCGTCCTGCGGGGCGAAGGGAAACTGTGAAAAGTGGGGCACCAGCTGCTCGGACACCTTGCCGGTGACCACGGCCAGAGAGCGGCGAATGGCATCCCGCCGGACCGCTCGCGTGTACCGGGCTTTCCACCACAGGAACAGCGCGGCGAGGGCCACGAACGTAGAGAGAACGGCAATGAGCGTGGTCATGGGCCAGAATATATATTGGCCGTCCTTCACCCTTTCCGAGATCCCGATCTATGCGACCGTCGGTTTTCGCCCTCCTTTTCGCTCCCGTACTCCTCGCCGCGCAGCAGCCCTACGCCCCCACCTCCCTCTCCGCCGACGACTACGCACGGGCGGAGAAGTTCATGGGCTACAACGTCAACCCGATGGTATTCAACGGCGCCGTCCGCGGTACGTGGCTCCCGGCCGACCGATTCTGGTTCCGGAATCAATCCGCCCAGGGGTTCGAGTACCTCGTCGCTGATCCGGCCCGGAAGGCCCTGAAACCCGCCTTCGACCAGGCCGCCATCGCCAAGGCCCTCTCGGCTGCCGCCGAAACCACGTATGACGCGATGCATCTGCCCTTCCCCGACTTCAGCTACGGCGCGGACGGGAAGTCGATCGGCTTCGACGCGGGCCGGAGCCATTGGACCTGCACCCTGGAGCCCGCGAAGTGCACCGGCGAGCGCCGGCAGCGGGAAGCGGGGCCCCGAATCGACGTGCTCTCCCCCGACGGCAAGCGTGCCGCCTTCATCAAGAGTGACAATCTCTGGGTGCGAGACGTCGCGACCGGGAAGGAAACGCAGCTCACCACCGACGGTGTGCCCGACTTCGGGTACGCCACCGACAATGCGGGCTGGACCAAGAGTGACCGGCCGATCCTGGTCTGGTCACCCGATTCGAAGAAGATTGCGACCTTCCAGCAGGATCAGCGCGGGGTCGGCGACATGTATCTCGTCCAGACCCGCGTCGGACACCCGGTACTCGAAGCCTGGAAGTATCCCCTGCCCGGTGACTCCGTGGTCAGCATGATCCAGCGCGTCATCATCGATGTCGATCAGGCGAAGGTGATCCGGCTCCAGATGGCTCCCGATCAACACCGCTCCACGCTCTGCGATCACATCGCCTGCGGCCAATCCTGGACCGATGTGAGCTGGAGCCCCGACGCCACGAAGCTGTTCTTCGTCTCGACGTCGCGGGACCACAAGCAGGAGTGGGTGCGCGTCGCCGATGCGGCGACCGGCGCCGTGCGCGAGGTGTTCAACGAGTCCGTCCCGACCCAGTACGAATCCGGATTCCGGGGATCGAACATCCGCGTTCTCTGGGGCTCCAATGAGTTCATCTGGTTTTCGGAGCGGGACAACTGGGGACACCTGTACCTCTACGACCTGGGCACCGGCAAGGTGAAGAACCGGATCACCCAGGGCGAGTGGCCGGTCCTCGATATCGTCCGGCTCGACGAGGCGACCCGCACCGTCTGGTTCGAGTCTGCCGGACATGAGACACAGAACCCGTATTTCCGGCAGCTGTGGAGCGCACGACTGGACGGTTCCCGGCTCACGAACCTGACGCCCGACGTGGGCGACCACGATGTGGCTTTCTCGCCTGACGGAAAATATTTCGTGGACGTCTACTCGCAACCTGACGTGCCTCCCGTGTCCGTCCTGCGCGACAACACCGGCAAAGTGGTGGTGCCGCTCGAGAAGGCCGATATCTCCAAGCTCGTGGCCTCCGGGTGGAAGCCGCCGATGGTGATTTCGGTGAAGGCGCGCGACGGCACGACCGATCTGTACGGACTGCTCTTCCGTCCGACCAACATCGACACGACCCGGAAGTATCCGATCGTGAACAACATCTACCCCGGACCGCAGATCGGCAGCGTGGGCGGTTGGGGATTCGCCGCGGCCCATGGGGATGCGCAGGGCATGGCGGAGCTGGGCTTCGTGGTGGTGCAGATCAATTCGACGGGAACCCCGATGCGCTCGAAATCCTTCCACGACGCATACTACGGCAACATGGGAGACAACGGGCTCCCCGATCAGATCACGGGTGAGCAGCAGCTGGCCAAGCGATACTCGTGGATCGATCTCGACCGCGCCGGCATCTGGGGGCATTCCGGTGGCGGATTCGCCTCGACCGACGGCATCCTGCGATATCCCGATTTCTTCAAGGTGGCGGTGTCCGAGGCCGGCAACCACGACAACCGCGAGTACGAAGATGATTGGGGTGAGCGCTACCAGGGGCTCGAGACGTGGAGTGGCGGCAAATCCAACTATGACGATCAAGCCAATCAGAACATGGCCAAGGACCTGAAGGGGAAGCTCCTGATCGCCTATGGGACCACGGACAACAACGTGCCCCCATACAACTCACTCAACCTGATCAACGCGCTCATCGACGCCAACCGCGACTTCGACGAGCTGTCACTGCCCAACCGCCGGCACGGGTTCGGGAACGAACCCTACATGGTCCGCCGCCGCTGGGACTATTTCGTCGAGAATCTCCTCGGCGCCACGCCCCCGACCGAATATCAGATGCATCCGCCCGCGACTCCGGGATTCCGCCGGGCCGTGGCGGGAGGGGCTGCAGACGACGAGCAGTAGAGGCGGGTTTTGGTCCATCCCCGGGCGCAAGCCCGGGGATGGGGAAACAGTGGACTAACTGGCGGCCATTGCCGCCAGTTTGAGCACGGTATTCCAGTTGCGTGCCGTGCACCGGGTGCCCAGCGTCCGGTCGATAAGGGCTCCGGTGAACTTCGACTGCCCCTGGCCATCGGGATAGTAGGCATAGCCTTCCCGACCCCGGGCCTCGAGCGTTTCCCTCCCGGGAATTTTCTTCTGCAGATCCTTCACGGCCGCGGGCGTGACCTTGTCCTTGAAGCACAGCAGGACCAATCGCCCCGGATCCGCCGTCGCTTCCTTCGGATAGGGATTGGCCGTGATGATGGCGTCCCACTCCTTGGGGGAACGGACGAAGAACTCGAGCTCGCGCCCCAAGAGCTTCTCAATGCCCTTTTCCAGGCGCGACTCGACCTGCGCAGGGGCATCGGGGCTCTCGACCACCAGATTCCCGCTGTTCAGCAATGTGCGGGGATTCTTGAAGCGGAGCTTCTCGCAGGCGGCGCGCAGATCGGCCATCGCGATCATGCTCTTGCCGCCGACATTGACGCCGCGGATCAGCGCGATGTGCACCAGGGGACTCAGGTCCCCTCCATGAAACCCTGCGCGAGATAGGCCACAATCAGCCCCGGGATTACCACGAAGACCACGATGGTCTTCCAAAAACCCGCCACCGGATCACCCAGACGGATTGAGTCCACCGCCGACCGCGCGACGGTCACCCGACAGGAATCACAGTTGATCGGACTGACGTAGGAAATCCCCGACACCGTGGAGTCCGTGACGCGAACGGCGTGCCACTGCCGGGACGTGGCGCCCTGCCAAACCTCTATCTGCTGTCGGGGCGATTCAGGAGTTACCAGGTCTGTCCGATGCCAACCGGCCCCGCAGGACTGCAGGAAGGGCACCGAGGCGGCGCAGATCGCGGCGGTCAGCCGGCGGGCGGTCACTGACCCGGCACCCAACGGTAAGTCTTGCCGTCCCACGAGAGTGACCCCCCCGGCGCGAACGCCCGGCTGACCCAAATGGCCGCCTTGTGGTGGCGCAAGTAGAACACGCTCCAGTCGCGGATCTCGTCCTTCCCGTCTCCGACGTTCTGACCCGCCCCCAGGATGTGGACCGACCCGTCAACGTAGTGAATTAACGCGAGTCCCCGTTGCAAACCGTCGCGGGCTTTGATCTCGACTGCTACGTCATCCCAGCCGTCGCCGTCAAAATCTGCAAGCGCCATGCCTGGGCTGAGCGACTCGTAGTCGTATCCGGAAAACTGAGGAGAGTGGCGGAAGTCGCTGTCGGCCCACGCCGGCACATCCGCTGGAACGACCTGGGCCAGGATCGGCGCTGCTGCGCTGCTCAGGGTAAGGGTTACCATCCAGACGAGTCTCATAGGTCCCCCTGTTGGGTCCTATCCTCCTACCCCACGGAGCACCCCGAGGCGCACCAGGCCCTCGACGACCATCTCCACGGCCAGGGCGGCCAGGATCATGCCCAGAATGCGGATCAACGCGGCGCCCCCGGTGCGACCCAGCCAGCGCATCAGGTGCGAGGACCAACGCAGGGCCAGATAGGTCAGCCCGAGGATGCCCACCAGGACCCCCGCCGTCATGGCCTGATGGGCCGTGGAGTACCGGGTGTTCTCGGTCAGAACGACCACTGCGAGGAGGGCCCCGGGGGACGCGATGGCGGGGATCGCGAGCGGGAACACCGCCGGATCGCGTGCGCCCCTCCCCTCTTCGGGACCGGCAATGTGGCTCGTGAAATCGGTCAGAGTCATCTGGGCGCCGAACAGGAACAGAAAAACGCCTCCGGCAATCTGGAAGGATGTGAGGGAGACGTGCATGGCCGTCAGGCCCACCTGCCCGAGCACCAGAAAACCGACGAGCGTGACACCCGCAATGACGACGGCGCGCCCCGCCAGCCGGCGGCGGGCGACCGCGCTCATCCCCTCGCTCACCACGGCGAATACCAGCACCGTCCCGATGGGATCGATGGTGGACAACAGAATCAGCGCATCGCGCAGCAGGTCGCTACCCATGGTTCAATATGACTCGCCCGGGAGAACACGGGCAATCACCGAGCGGACGTCGCGGTGGTTCATCAAGAAGGTGTGATGGGCGTCCACGAGCACTGGCCGATCGCCGGGGCCGAGCATCGTCTCCCCGACCGACACGATGCCGTCGTTGGGCGCGTCCCCGAACGGACTCCACTTCCCCGTTCGCCCGGCAGTCCCCGCCACGATCGTACGGGGCGCCAGAACCTCCGGGAGCCCCGCGAAAAACCCGTCGTCAGCGAGCAGCTGGCCCATCTCCCCATTCACGATCCGGTAGGGCCACAGGTGCCGGTACTTCCGAGCCAGGAGCGGCGAGCGCTGCGGTGTGCCAAGGAAGATCAGGTGCCGTGGCAGGTGCCGAGCCTCACCGAGCGCGGACCGCAGAATCAAGCCACCGAGGGAATGACCGATGCAGGCAAATGGCTCACCGATCTGGTCGAGATGGGCACGGACGCGGTCCCGCACGGTGGGAAACGACTCGAGGGCGGCGACGTATCCGGCCGAAATGGGCTCGTGACCCAGGCGCCGGAGCGTGCGCGCGAGTCTCCCCAGCGAAAGGGGCGTGCGCGCCATGCCATGGACCAGGAGGACCTTCAGAACGGCTTACTTGGGCGTGACCACACGCCTCGGCTCCCGCGGTTCGGCAGGCTTTCCGGGCTCGAGCAGGTGCTGACGGACATCCGTGATCATGCGCTCGCTGAAGTCGAGCCGTTCCTGCATCTCCGTCATTCCGCTCTTGAGCGCTTCAAGCGTCTCCTCAGGCAGGGCGCTCGCCGGACCTCCACGAATGCGGGCCGCGATGGCGCGGCCGATGGGACCGAGACCGAAGATCGTCACGGTCAGGGTTCCCAGGAACACCGTGGCGCCGTGGGTGGCGAGGTCGAAGATGAACTGATGCCATTGGCGCACCCAGAAATCAGGATCCACGGGACTGCCTCCTCATTTGCTGGGTTCTTCGTACAATCCGAACTCGTTCCCCACGGGATCCGCGAAGGCCGCGAACGCACCCATCCCGGGCCCGATCTCCGTCCGTGGAGTCAGGACCCGGCCCCCTGCCGCCTGGATCTGCTTCAAGGTGTCCGTAATCCGGTCGACCATGATGTAGATGCGGGTCCGCTCGTCCGGCGTCCGATCCGATTCCTTCACCCACGTTCCGCTCACGCCGCCTGTGTCATCGAAGGCGAGATTGCCGTCTCCACGGGACCGTGACTTCCACCCGAAAATACTCGCGTAAAACTCCGCGGATGAGTCGGCGGTCTTGGAAGGGATTTCGAGATAGCAGATCTTGCCGTGCGGCATGTGACGCTCCCGTTTCATCCCAGCCGTTTGGAGACGGACCACTTGAAGCCATCCGGATCCACGACGCGGAAGACCCGGGCACCCCAGGGCATGTCCTTCGGCTCCATTGCGAAGACTCCGCCCTTGTCCTTGAACGCCTTGGCGATGATGTCGATGTCCTGCTGCGTATTGATCGACATCGAGAACCCCTCGGCCTTCACCCGCGTCCATCCTTTGGCACCGTCATCCTTATTCAGGAGGACGTGTACGTCCCCCGCGCCGACCGCGTAGCCGCGCAGCTGGCCGTCGCGCTCGAGCTTCCGCTCTTCCTTGAACCCGAGGCTCAAATACCACTGCAAGCTCTTCTCGATATCCTTGACCGTGAGCGAGATTCCAACCGACTGCCCA
>DATNDQ010000148.1:0-4032 GCA_035553475.1 Gemmatimonadales bacterium | reverse complement strand
GTGGCGGGGAGCGAATCGGCGCCCTGGAGACCCAGACGCACGCCCTGTGACGTGTGCGGCGGAAGCCGGAGGCTCAAGGGGAAGACGCGGAGATACTTCGCGCATGACTGCGACACGGTCCCGAGCTCGAGGAAGCGGTTGCTGCCATCCTCGGCGCGGTCCCAGTCCATCAGGTAGACCTTGGCCTCGACCGTGTTCGGGGTCTCGTTCGAGACGTTGAACCCGGCGACGGCCGGCGACGACGGCTGCGGGTGCAGCACGATTTCCGCCTGGTCCACCGAGACCTGCGCGGCGGCCGGAGCGGCCACCGCCAGGGCCCACACAGACAACGCGGCGAGTACGCTCCAGCGCACCCGCCGCGTCGTCAGAGAGAAAACCAGCGTCACGGCTCGGTCAGCGTGTACACGACGGCGAGCGAATAAGCGCCCGGCGCATCGGTGCTGTGCCACGCGGCGTGATAGAAGATGTTCACGGCCTGGCTGCCGCCGGTCGTGGTCTGGCTGATCACGTTCGCGCCCGTGGTCGACAGCGCGGCGTACGTGCCACCAGCAGTGAGGGACCAGGACAGGTCACCGGCCGACTTCGTCACACCCGCGGGGGCGGTGAAGTTGGCGGCGCCGGAAGCGATCGTCACGCTGAACGGAACGTTGGCTTTGCCGGTCACCGAGGGACCCGCGGTCTGCACGGGGTTCGCGGCCGAATCGACGTTGTCGATCGTCGGCACGCCCAGGGCGGTCGTCGTCGCGCTCAGGGTGAGCTTCTGCAGGGTCGGGATCGTGACCGACGCGGTGGTGCTGACCGAGCAGCCCGCGGTGGTGCACGTCTGGGCGTTCGCGGTGGCCGAGAAGGCCAGGCCGAGAACCGCGGCCAGAGCAACAGTGAGACGGTTACGCATCGTGTGCTCCTTCAGGGTGTAAGTGTTCACTTCAAGAACCAGTGAGTCCATCTGCCACTGTCTACCTAAAGCAACGGGTGTGCCAACTGACGAATGGCACGCCACTGTCAAATTTTTTTACGTAGGGAGCCTGAAAGGGGGCGAGATTATAGTGCGGATTCTATGAAAAAACAAGATTTTGGTGATTCTGGGTGTTCACAATGTTCAGTATTGGACCGATATCCTCCAACCCCCTAAAAAAACGCCCCTCGCACCTTGCGGTACGAAGGGAAAAATGCGGCGCGATTTGGGAGTCTTAGGCCCTAGGACCCGCCCGCCGGCGCTCCATGATGGTCCGCCGGTCCGAGGCCGAGCGACGAACCGCCAGCCGGCGGTCCAGATGGTCCGCTCGACGGTCAGCCCCAGCTCGCCGCTCCACCACCACCGCCACCACCACTAGACGTCGGTCCCCCTGGAAACGTCGGTCCACGCCCGCCCGGCGGTCCTGCAGGTCCCGGCGATCCGTGGCCTTCCGGCGGTTCAGGGGAGGCATGACGACCATACGGGAGCTCCTTGACGGCATTGGGTTCTAGGGAAGGCTAACGTATCGCCCGCGGGCCGCCCCCGCCAGACACCGGCCCGGGAAGCGTCTATCTTCCAGTACGACAATGGATAACATCGCGCACTCCCTGGTGGGAGCCGCCATCGGACGCGCCATTGGCGACTCCCGGGTCCCCGCCCCCGCCCTTTTGGGTGCCATCGCCGCCAACGCCCCAGACTACAACGAATTCCTCCCCGGGATGCCCCCCAGGTCGAACTTCAACCACCGCGGGATTACCCACTCCTTGCTGGGAGCCGCCATCCAGGCCGCCGTTTTCGCGATCGTCACCGGCCTCGTCATGCTCCCCTTCTGGCGGCGCGAGAACCGGCCAGTCCCCTGGAAGACCATCATTGGCCTGTATGGGGCGGCCCTCGCCAGCCATCTCCTGATGGATTGGCTTGGCTCCTACGGACTGCGGCCCTTTCTCCCCTGGAGCAACCAGCGCTACTACGGCGATTGGGTCGCTATCGTCGATCCGTTTTTCTGGCTGGTGCCGGCGGTGTTCCTCGCCTGGGGCCACGTGCGCCGCTGGACGGGAGCCCTCGGCTGGGCGGTCCTGACGCTCGCCCTCGTCGCGATCGTGCTGTTCGCGTCCTTTTTCTTCGACCGCGCGGTTGCCACGTGGGTCAGCGTGGCGGCGATCGCGATTCCCGTTCTGGGCGCCGTCGGGTGGCACCGTCATTGGTTCGCCCCGGGAGCCAGACGCGCCGCGGCCGCGACCTCGCTGGTGCTCCTCGGCGTCTACACCGGCGCACAAGCCGTCACGGCGGTGGTCTTGAAACATCAGCTCGGCATCGAGGCACGCCAGCGCTTCGGTCCTCAGGCGACCTATGCACTGCTGACCAGGCCCGGATTCCCCTTCACGTGGACCCCCGTGATGGGAGGAGCCGATTCGGTCGGTGGGCCCGGCTGGAGCGTCCCGCGCCACCTGGATTCGCCGGTCGTGCAACGGGTGCTCACCACGCCGCGGGCGCAAGCGGCCCTGGCGTTTGATCGATTCTTGACCGCGGATGTCGATTCCGCACGCACGCCCGTCATGGTATACCTTCGAGACACACACGGACCTTCGGTCGGCAGACGCGGGTTCGGTATCGTCGCCCTCGAGCCGTCGAGCACGCCCTGACCACACCCCCCCGGATGCCGATTTCCCGGCCGTCGAACCCTACGACCCAGGCACTGACCGAGGCGACCGAGACGCCCCCGGTCGACGCCCTGCACGCGCTCGCGTCCAAGCTCGACCCGATGTTCCGGCTGGATCACCTGGTCACGGTTTCGCGCGACCGCGCCCTCTATCAGGCCTGGGACCGCGTGTTGAAGCGGTTCGTGGCGCTGCGCGTGCACTTGATCCCCAACACGCCCGGCCGCACCTGGTTCATGCGGGAGACGGAAACGCTGGCTGCGCTGGACCATCCGGCCATCCGCCATGCCTATGCGGCCGCCGCAATCGGGGACGTGGCATACCGGACCGCGAACTGGATTGACGGCGAGAGCTTGAGCGAGGCCATCAGACGCGGCCCCCGCCCCATTCCGACTGTCATGTCGCTGGTCCGTGATCTCCTGGGTGCCCTCGAGTACGCGCATGCCCACGGAGTGATCATGCGCCGGATACTCCCCACGACACTCATGCTCGAAATTTCGGGGCGCGGGATCGTCACCGATCTGCGCTACGCCAACTGGTGTCTCCCGAACGTGCCCCCGGACGAACAGGGGGGCGGCGCGCCCTATACCGCCCCGGAAATCCGAAGTGGAGGCGCGGGCGAACCGGCGAGCGACCTGTACGCCGTCGCCGGCCTCATCTATTTGGCGCTCACCGGCCAGGACCCTGCAGCCGACCCCACGGCCATCGTCCCCCTGCGGACGGTTCGTCCCGCAATTCCGGCGGCGGTCGAGCGCGTCGTCCTCCGCGCCCTCAAGCCGGAGCCGTCGGCGCGCTACTACACGGCCACGGAGATGCTCGAGGACTTCGTGGCGGATGCGGGGTCCTTCCACGAGCCCGCGGCCGCGCCGCAGCTGATGGATTCGGGGTTCGAGCGGAGACTGCGGCGTGCCCTTGGAGATGACTACGAGCTGCTCGGCGAGCTCGGCTCCGGCGGTTTCGGACGCGTATACCGCGCACGAGACCTCGGGCTGGAACGCGAAGTGGCGATCAAAGTCCTGCACCCGTCGCTCACCGCCGATCCCGTGGTGGTGGAGCGATTCCGCCGCGAAGCCCAGCTGGCGGCGCGCCTGCGGCACCCGAACATCGTCAGCATCTACGACATTCAGGGCCGCGCGGGACTGCAGTGGTATACCATGGAATACGTGCCGGGGCAGAGCTTGGCCCAGCTGGTTCAGGGAAAAGGGCCGCTGTCCGTCGAGCGAACGGTCCGGGTGATGAACGAAGCCCTGTCCGCGCTCGAACACGCGCACGGCCTGGGCCTGGTGCACCGCGACCTCAAGCCCGGGAATCTCTTCATCGCCGTCCGCGGCGGCGAGGCCGACGTCACCAAGGTCCTCGACTTCGGGCTGGTCAAACTGACGCGAGACCCCGGCGCCGTCGAGCTGTCCAGCGAGATGA
>DATNDQ010000147.1:0-3796 GCA_035553475.1 Gemmatimonadales bacterium | reverse complement strand
CTGCGTGTTCGCCGGAACACAACCGAGAATCGCTCCCACCGGTAAGTAATTGCGCTGACGTCTGATGTCTGACGTCTGACGTCTGGCATCTCGTCTGCCTCTAGTGACGGCAACCCCGTCCTGGAGGACGCATGTATCGCTTCTCGCTCGCCGAAGGCTTCGAGCCTTCGCCCACTCGCCGCGCCGTCGGCATCACACTGGTTGTGCTGGCCATGGGTGCCGCCGCGTTCGCCGTCGGCTGTGGCCACCAGTCGACGACCGACACTACCACCGCCTCACTGCCGACCAGCACCAAGGCGACGCCGGCTGGTCCGGCGGTCCCGGTGACACCGCCGGGCCCGACTCCCCCGACCGTCAGCCACTACAAGCTGGCCGTCACCGCCTGGCGCGGTGGTGACCGGGACGGCGCCGTGACCGAGTTCCGGGCCGCCATCGCGGAGGACTCGTCCAAGCTTCCCCCCCGCCTGAACCTTTCCCGGGTGCTGATCGAGCAGGGGAAGGCGAAGGACGCAATCGGCGAGATCGAACAGGTGATCGCGCTCGATTCCACTTCGGGCTCGGCGTACCGGCTCCTGGGTCGCGCCCACGACTTCCTGGGGCAGACCGATTCTGCGGTCGCCGACTACCAGCACGCCATCGTCCTGAATGACCAGGATGGCTGGTCCATCAACAACCTCGGGCTGGTGCAGATCGAGCGCGGGGAGTACGACGAGGCCCTGAAGACGCTTTCCCGTGCCGTCGAGCTTTCCAACTCGGCCACGTTCCGGAACTCGCTCGGCGTCGCGCTGGAGAAGACCGGTCACTACACGGCGGCGGTCGAAGCCTACAAGTCGGCGCTGTCAGCCGATTCCGGATACACGAGGGCGCAGACCAACCTGACCCGGGTGAGCTCGCTGACAGAGGCTCCGGGTACGCCGGCGGTGGACCTCGCGGGGCAGGCCCTCGAGTTCATGAAGGAAGTGGACTCGTGGAAGACGCCTAAGAACTGAAGGGATAGTGAGTTGTGCGAGGGGGCGGTGGCGCCGATGCCAACGCCCCCTTGTTCATATGCTTAGTATTCCCGTCCCTTTGGCTACGTCCTTTCTTCTTAGTAGTGGGGCATTGCAATGAAGGCCACAGACATCCGCCGCGGCCACGTGATCATGATGGATGGCAATCCGTGCCGCGTGGAAGAATTCACCCACCGCACTCCCGGAAATCTCCGCGCGTTCGTGCAGCTCCGTCTGCGCAACCTGAACTCCGGTAACACGTTCGACACGCGCGTCTCCGCCACCGACTTCCTGGACGAAGTCCGTCTGGATCAGAAGGACTTCCAGGTGCTCTACCGCGATGACAGCGGCGTGCACGTCATGGACGCCGAGAACTACGAGCAGTACACGCTGGACAAGGGCGCAGTAGGTGATCAAGGCGATTGGTTACAGCCTGAAATGCGCTTCCAGGCCGAGTGGCTGGATGGCAAGCCCATCGGCATCAAGCTGCCCGCGGTGATGGAGTTGGACGTGGTGGAGACCTCCCCGGTGATGAAGTCGGCCACCAAGACGGCCTCGAGCAAGCCGGCCAAGCTGTCCAACGGGGTCACCATCCAGGTGCCTGAATTCATCGCTACTGGCGACCGCCTCCGGGTGGACCCCCGGGAGGGGAAGTACCTGGAAAGAGCCAAGTAGCTCTGACGTAGTCCGAATCGACAACGCGCGGCGCCCCCCTTCCGTAACGAGGGGGGCGCCGCAGTTTTTGGGGGCCTTTCCACCCTTCGAAATCAGGAGACGTCAATGCACCGCCCGGGTGTCCTTCCCCTTCTTGCGCTCGCCGGACTCGTCAGCCTGGCGACTCCCCTTGCCGCGCAGGCCAAGCCCAACCGCAAGCCGGCCGCGAAAGCTCCGGCCGATGCCACCGCGACGACAGCCGCGGCTGCGGCCGCCTCACCGGAGGACTCGCTCAACACGATTCGCTTCCGGAACCTTGGCCCCTCGGTGGCCGGCGGGCGCGTGTCGACTGTGGTGGGTATCCCCGGACAGTCGGGGTCCTACTACGTGGGCGCCGGCGCCGGTGGCGTGTGGAAGACCACCGATAACGGCAACACCTGGGAAGCGATCTTCAAGGATCAACCGGCGGCGTCGATCGGCACGGTGGCACTCGCGCCGTCGAATCCGAACCTGGTCTGGGTGGGGACGGGCGAGGCGGCCATCCGCAACGACGTGGTGAACGGACATGGCGTCTGGTTCTCCCCCGACGCCGGTCACAGCTGGCGGTTCATGGGACTCGGCGACGTAGGTCAGGTCTCGAAGATTGTGGTCGACCCCGCGAACCCGGACGTCGTCCTGGTTGCGGCGCTCGGACATGCCTGGAGCCCCAACGCCGATCGCGGAATCTTCCGCACCACGGACGGCGGGAAGACCTGGCAGAAGACCCTCTTCGTCAACGACACCACCGGGGCCTCGGACTTGATCATGGATCCGGGGAATCCGCGCGTTTTTTTCGCGGGGATGTGGCAATTCGTCCGCCACCCGTGGGAACTGACCTCGGGGGGCGCCGGCTCGGGCATCTACCGCTCGACCGACGGCGGGGTGACCTGGGAGCGTTTGTCGCAAGGGTTGCCCAAGGGCATCTACGGGCGCATCGCGCTCGGCATCGGCGCATCGAGTCCCAGTCACATCTACGCGCTGGTCGAAGCGAAGACCGGCATGCTCTGGGACTCACATGACCTCGGCGATCACTGGTCGAGCGTGTCGGACAACCATGCCCTGGATGTGCGGCCGTTCTACTTCTCCCAGGTCACGGTCTCTCCCACCGACGATCGGAAGTTGTACTTCTCCTCCTACGAGCTGCTCGAGTCCGATGATGGCGGGAAGACCGCCAAGGCCATCGATCAGAGCGTCCACGTCGACCACCACACCCTGTGGATCGATCCGACCAATGCGGACCGGATCATCCAGGGCAATGACGGTGGTGCGTACGCGACGGTGGACGGTGGGAAGAACTGGACCTGGTTCAACAACCTGCCCATCGAGCAGTTCTACATGGTGGCGGCGAACGGCAACGACCCGTACCTGGTCTGCGGTGGTCTGCAGGACAACAACGCCTGGTGCGGCCCCTCGGGCGCGAGTGATGGCGCGCAGTGGTTCACGGCCACTGGCGGTGACGGCGAGTACGCCGTGCCGGCGCCTTCCGACTCGACCATCCTCTACGTCGACTCGCAGAATGGCGACATCAGCCGGGTGAACATCCGCACCGGTGAGAGCCACGGGATCAGGCCCTACGAGCCCGGCGTCGAGGGCACCAAGCCGGCTGAGCTGACGTACCGCTTCAACTGGACGTCACCGATCGAAGTGTCCGCCACCGACGCGAACGAAGTGTTCATCGGGGCCAACGTGGTCTTCAAGAGCACGGATGCCGGCCAGCACTGGACGCCGATCAGCCCTGACCTCACCCGGAACGACAAGACGAAGCAGGTGAATTCCGGCGGCCCCATCGAGTACGACATCTCGGGCGCCGAGACGTACAACACGATTCTGACGGTGAACCTGGCGCCGACCGATACCAACGTGATCTGGGTGGGGACCGACGACGGCCTGGTGCAGGTGACGAAGGATGGCGGAAAGACCTGGGCCAACGTCGGCGGTCATTTCCCCGGTCTCGCGGCAGATGAGGAAGGACGGGTCTACCAGGTCGGCATTTCGCCGTTCGACCCCGGCACGGCCTACGTCACCTATGACCGCCACGAGTTCGACGACAATCGGGCGTACGCCTACAAGACCACCGACTACGGCAAGTCGTGGACGCGCATCGATGCCGGCCT
>DATNDQ010000146.1:0-14880 GCA_035553475.1 Gemmatimonadales bacterium | reverse complement strand
TCACCGCGCCGAGCCTGACATTGACCTGGATCCACGGCATTCTGACCTCAGCCGACTACAGCAACGACCGCTCGGAGCAGCGGACGTCGGGGAGTCTGGTGCGCACGACGACGGCGACGTCCAACGCCTATGTGGCGTTCGCGTTCCGGCCGCCGCAGTCCATCGTCAAGCTGCCCACCGACATCCGGACCAACGCGCGGTATACGGTCACGAGCAGCTCGCAGTGCATCCAGCCGGTCTCCGTGCTCACGTGCATCCCGTTTGTGGACACGCAGCAGAAGCAGACCCAGCTTTCCATGGACACGGATTTCCCTCCAACCTTCAGCGCGGGATTGCAGGTGGCGTACATCCTCAATGTGCAGAAGCAGCTGAACCAGAAGACCGCCCAGCTGACCATCACGGCGTACGTGAGCTTGTCCACCAGCGTCGGGCAGTTCCGATGAGCGCCCGCATCGGCCGGGTGGGATTGGCTGCGGCGGCCGTCGCCTCGGTGGTGGCCGGGTGCCACGCGAAGGCCCAGGGGCCGCGTGAATTCGACGGCGCGCACGCGTTCACCTATATCGAAGCACAGATGAAGTTCGGGCCCCGCATCCCCAACACCCCGGCGCACGACAGCTGCGGGGATTGGATCGAAGCGCAGCTGAAGAAGACGGCGGACACCGTGATCGTGCAGGAGTTCACGGTGACGAACAAGAAGGGCGTGCACCTCAAGCTGAAGAACTACATCGCCCGATTCCGGCCCAAAGCCGCCGATCGCGTGCTGTACCTGGCGCACTGGGACACCCGGCCCATCGCCGATCAGGACCAGAACCTCGGCAACCAGCGGAAGCCGGTGCCTGGGGCGAACGACGGCGCGTCCGGGGTCGCGGTCCTCCTCGGAGTCGCGGACGCCCTGAAGCAACACCCGCCCGCCGTCGGCGTCGACCTGCTGTTCGTGGACGGAGAGGACTACGGCGAGTTCGATACGGCGACCCTCGATTCGTCCTTCTCGGACGTCTTGATGGGGTCCCGGTATTTCGCGAAGCATCTGCCCGATCCGAAATACACGCCCATGATGGCGGTTCTCTTCGACATGATCGGCGCCAAGAACCTCGTCATTCCCGTGGAGCAGTACTCCCAGGCCTTCGCGCCCGAGGTGGTCGACCGGGTCTGGCGCGTCGCCGACTCACTTGGTTATGGCAAGGTATTCCTCAAGCAATCCGGGCCGTCCCTGATCGACGACCACACGATGCTCCAGCATGCCGGCATCCACGCGATCGACATGGTCGACTTCGACGGCTATCACGCCTACTGGCACACGGTGGACGACACGATCGACAAGGTCTCGGCTGAGTCGCTGCAGATGGTCGGGGATGTCGCGGTGGCTCTCGTAAGGTAAGGCGGGGGAGTGGGGGCGTGGGGATGTGGGACTCTCCGGTGGAGGGTGGGGTCCGGTTCGTACGAGGAGCGTCCCACTCCCCCACATCCCCACGCCTTTTTTCGATTAGCACCGCGTAAATCGGGTTACCGCATCCGATGCGGCGGGTGGTAGGATGCCGCATGGACGACAAACGCGCAGCCTTCCTTCTCAGTCTTCTTCTCCTCGGTGGTGCCGGAACCAGATTCGCGCTGGCGCCCCGGCCCACGCAGGCGCCGGGGGACGTCTCCCTCGTTCCCGCCAGCGATTCTCCCCCGGTGTCGCCGCGAGACGTCGCGCACCAGGCGCTCCGTAACGCGCGGCCATTGCAGCCTGGCGAGCGCATCGACGTCAATCAGGCCAACGCAGTAGAGCTGACGCGACTGCCGCGGGTGGGACCGGCACTCGCGGAGCGCATCGTGCAGTGGCGCACTGCGCACGGCCCGTTTCACTCACTCGCGGCGCTCGACTCGGTGCCCGGGGTGGGTCCCAAGCTGTTGGAGGGCTTGCGGAACGCGATCACCTTCTCGGGGGAGGTGCCTCCCGCGCCTTGACACACCCACCCCCCAAAGTATGTTAGATGCTTCAACCACAACGAGTTGCATACGGCAGTCCCGGCGGCAACCACCGAAAAACTGGGCGATATCCTCCTCCGTGAGGGGCTGATCTCCCCGGATCAGCTCAAAAAGGCCCTGGCCGAGCAGAAGGCCAGTGGGATGCGCCTGGGCTACACCCTGGTAAAGCTCGGTTTCGTCGAGGAGACCGAGATTACCAAGATGCTGGCCCGGCAATACCGGATGCCGGCGGTCGACCTCTCCCGCTTCGAGGTCGATCCCAAGATCCTGAAGCTGATTCCCGGAGATATCGCGGCGAAGCACACCGTCCTGCCGCTCAAGCGGGAGGGCCGGACCCTCACGATCGCCATCGGGGACCCGAACAACGTCACCGCGATCGAGGACATCAAGTTCATCACCCGCTGCGACATCTTCCCGGTCATCGCGGGCGAGTACACCCTCCGGAACGCGATCGACAAGTACTACCAGCAGTCGGATGCCCAGCTCCAGAACCTCCTCAAGAGCGTCGAAGCGGAAGAAGACCTCGAGGTGGTGGAGGAGCAGTCCGACGAAGACGTCAAGAAAGAGGACCTGGCGGATGATGCGCCGGTCGTGAAGCTGATCAACGGCATTCTGGCCGACGCGGTGACTCGCGGCGCGTCCGACATTCACATCGAGTGCTTCGAGCACGAGCTCCGCGTGCGCTACCGGGTGGATGGGGCGCTTCAAGAGGTGATGAAGCCGCCGATCAAGTGGCGCGCGGCGCTGATCTCGCGCGTCAAGATCATGGCGGCGCTGAACATCGCGGAACGGCGGGTGCCGCAGGACGGCCGCATCAAGCTGAAGATGGGCTCGCGGGTGATCGACTACCGCGTTTCCACGTTGCCCGTGCTGTTCGGAGAGAAGATCGTCCTCCGGATCCTGGACAAGGGGAACCTGACGCTCGATCTGGCCAAGTTCGGCTTCGAGCCCAAGGCCGAAGCGGACTTGATGAAGGCGATTCTGAATCCGTACGGGATGGTGCTGGTGACGGGCCCGACGGGGTCAGGCAAGACCACGACCCTCTACTCGGCCCTGTCCAAGATCAACACCATCGACGTCAACATCATGACCGCGGAAGACCCCGTCGAGTACAATCTGATGGGGATCAATCAGGTGCTGGTGCGGAACGAGGTGGGGATGACGTTCGCCGCGGCACTGAAGGCCTTCCTGCGGCAGGACCCGAACATCATCATGGTCGGCGAGATCCGCGACCTCGAGACGGGCTCCATCGGGATCAAGGCAGCCCTCACGGGCCACCTCGTGCTGTCCACGCTGCACACGAACGACGCACCCTCGACCATTACCCGTATGGTGGACATGGGGATCGAGCCGTTCAACGTGGCGAGCGCGGTGAACCTGATCGTGGCGCAGCGGCTGGTCCGACGGATCTGCAAGGACTGCAAGGCGGAGCACAACTACACCGACGAGGAAATGCACGCGTTCGGGATCACCCGGGACCAGGGGCCGTTCTTCAAGGGGACGGGGTGCGACACCTGCAACGGCACGGGATACAAGGGCCGGCAGGGCCTCTACGAGGTGATGGCGCTCTCGTCGCCGCTGCGGCGGGGGATTCTGAAGGGGGCGTCCACCGAAGAGCTCCAGCAGATCGCGGTGAGCGAGGGAATGCTCACCCTGCGCATGGACGGCATGGTGAAGGTGAAGAAAGGCATCACCACGCTCGAGGAAATCGTGAAGGAAACGGCGGCCAATTGAAGGAGACTAGTTCATGCCGGTGAATCTGCGCGCCCTCCTCGAAGAGATGATCGAGAAGGACGCCTCCGACCTCCACATCGTGGCCGGGGAGTGTCCCAAGATCCGGGTCGACGGCGACATCGTCAGCGCCTCCGGGAGCGAAGTCCTCACGCCCAAGGACACACTGTCCCTCGCGTACTCGGTCCTGACGGAAAACCAGAAGAAGCGGTTCGAAACCGAAAACGAGCTGGACTTCTCGTTCGGCATCCAGAACCTGGCACGCTTCCGCGGAAACTGCTTCAAACAGCGCGGGTGCGTCTCGCTCGTCATCCGGCAGATCCCGTTCAACGTGAAGACGTTCGATGATCTCGGGCTCCCGCCCATCATCGCCAAGCTCACCGAAAAGCCGCGCGGTCTGGTGCTCGTCACCGGACCCACGGGCTCAGGCAAGAGCACCACGCTCGCGGCGATGATCGACAAGATCAACAAGGAAATGAAGGGCCACATCATCACGGTGGAGGACCCGATCGAGTTCATCCACCGGCACCAGTCGTGCATCGTGAACCAGCGTGAGGTCGGCACCGACACCAACAGTTTCCAGTCCGCGCTGAAGTACGCGTTGCGGCAGGATCCCGACGTTGTGCTCGTCGGCGAAATGCGCGACCTGGACACGATTCAAGCGGCGCTGACCATCGCCGAGACCGGGCACCTGGCCTTCGCCACCCTGCACACCAACTCGGCGGCGGAGACCATCAACCGCGTCATCGACGTCTTCCCGTCTCACCAGCAGTCCCAGATCCGCGCTCAGCTGGCGTTCGTCCTCGAAGGCGTGCTGACGCAAACGCTGCTGCAGCGGGCCAAGGGGCGCGGCCGCATCATGGCCGCGGAGATCATGGTGTGCACCCCCGCCATCCGGGCGCTGATCCGCGACGACAAGGTCCACCAGATCGAGTCGTCCATGCAGGCAGGGAAGAAGTACGGCATGCAGACGTTGAACGACGCGCTCTATCAGCTGTACATGGCCCGGGAAGTGGCGAAAGAAGAATGCCTCCGGGTCTCGAGCAACCCGAACGAGTTCCTGCGCCAGATCGGCGAACCCCCGATGGACGACCGTGAGCCCGGCGCACCGGCCGGCGGCCAGGCGGGTGGGGCGAAGGTCGCGGCACGGCGGTAGACGACTAGAGGAGGCTGGACATGCCGGTTTTCGAGTATACCGCGCGAACGCTGAAGGGCGAGCTGGTCCGGGACAAGATCGACCTCCCGACCAAAGACGACGTCATCGCGCATATACGCAAGAACAAAATGATCCTGGTGCAGGTGGTCCAGGGCGCGAAATCGATCGGCTTCAAGTTCGGCGGCGGGGTCAAGACCCGGGACGTCGTGATCTTCACCCGTCAGTTCGCCACCATGATCAACTCGGGCCTCCCGCTGGTTCAGGCGCTCGACATCCTGGCCCAGCAGACGGAAAACAAGGCCCTGGCCGAAATCACCCGCCAGGTGGTGTACGACGTGGAGTCGGGCCACACCCTGGCTGACGCGCTCCGCAAGCATCCCAAGGGCTTCACCGACCTCTACGTCAACATGGTGGCCGCCGGCGAGGCGGGCGGTATTCTCGACACCATTCTGCTCCGGCTGGCGCAATTCCTCGAAAAGAACGACGCCATCGTCCGGAAGGTCAAAGGCGCGA
Source organism: Gemmatimonadales bacterium (assembly GCA_035553475.1). Taxonomy (GTDB): domain Bacteria; phylum Gemmatimonadota; class Gemmatimonadetes; order Gemmatimonadales; family GWC2-71-9; genus 40CM-2-70-7. Next base: position 9,509 of record DATNDQ010000146.1, on the reverse strand, counting down.
TGATCTATCCCGCCGTGATTTTCTCGGTGGCAGCCATCGCGGTGGCGGTGCTGCTCATCTTCGTGATTCCGACCTTCCAGAACATGTTCGCGTCCGTCAACCTGCAGCTGCCGCTCCCCACCCGTATCGTGATCGGCATGAGCCAGATCCTGATCCACTACTGGTGGCTCATCATCGGCGTGCTCGGCGGTTCGGTGTGGGCGATCAACCGCTACTACAAGACCGCGCCCGGGAAGCTCCAGATCGACACGATGATGCTCCGCGCACCGGTGCTGGGGGACCTGCTCCGCAAGTCGGCGGTCTCGCGCTTCACCCGCACCCTGGGCACGCTGATCTCGTCGGGCGTGTCGATTCTCGACGGTCTCGAGATCACGGCGCGCACCGCGGGCAACATGGTCATCCACAACGCCGTCATGGAATCCCGTGCCTCCATCGCGGGCGGTGAAACCATCTCGGCGCCGCTCCAGAAGTCCAAGGTCTTCCCGCCCATGGTGATCTCGATGATCGCGGTCGGCGAGCAGACCGGCGGTCTGGATGAAATGCTTTCGAAGATCGCGGACTTCTACGACGAAGAGGTCGACGCCGCCGTCTCCGCCCTCCTCTCCCTCATGGAACCGATCATGATCGTCGTCCTCGGCGTCATCGTCGGCGGCATGGTGGTCGCCATGTACCTGCCGATCTTCGACATGGTGAACGCGGTCCAGGGTTGAGCTCACCGCTGGGCAGTTGACGGGGCTCCGGCTTAGGCCGGGGCCCCGTCTTGCATTCTGCGAGTCCCTCCCCAATACTATCGTGCTATCAGATTGCCTCAGAATGACTTAAGCAGTCGGAGGGGATCGGTGGGCTGGTTCGGCGTGAGGAGAACGGAGGCGACGGTCCCATCCCCGCAGACCCTGCTGCGGGCGGTTTACGTCGGCCGGATCTCCCTGGCCGTGGCCATTTACATCACCGCGGCCGCGAAGGTCGCTGTCGCCGCCCCCCTGCAGGTCCTGGTCGTTTCGTTCGTTCTGATCGCCGCCATCCTCTTCACCGCCTGGTCCTACTGGAGGAGCCATTTCCGGGCGGTCACGCCGTCGGAGACGTTCCTCTACCTCCAGGCGATTTTCGACGCGGCATTGATCACCACCGTGGTGCATATGACGGGGGGCGCGGATTCGGACTTCGCGACCCTGTACGTCCCCCTGATCGCCGTGATCGCGGTCCTCATGCCGCCGCAGTCCACGGCCCTGGTCACCGCCCTCGTCGGGCTCGTCTACTTCGCCGACATCTTCTTCGGCCACCGCGGCGTCATCGGGCCCGGGCTGTTCATCCAGCTCGGTGTCTTCGCGGCCGTCGCCGCGGTGACGGCGTACTTCGCCTCGCGCGTGAAGGTGATGGGGGCCGAGCGGGAAGCGCTGGCGGGCGAGCTCCAGCAGGTCCGTCTCGAAGCCGACGACGTCCTGCGGAACCTCCGGACCGGCGTCATGACGGTCGACTCTTCGGGCAAGCTCCTCTACTCAAACCCCGCCGCCGAGGCGCTCCTGGGCTTCAGCGCGGACGAGTGGCGGGACAAGCCCATCATGCCCGAGCTGGCGCGTCTGGCGCCCGAGTTCTGGGCGGCGATCATCGCCACCGCCCGCCGGGGGGTGCGGCTGATGCGCGTGGAGGCGAGTGTTCGGCGCGGCGAGCGGGCCTTCCCGATCGGTCTCACCACCACGACCATCGAGGGGCCCAAAGGGGAGCAGCCGCGGGTCACCGCCATCTTCGCGGACATTTCAGACTCCAAGCGCCTCCAGGAGCTGCACCTTCGCGCGGAGCGTCTCGAAGCGGTGGCGGAGTTGTCGAGCTCGCTGGCGCACGAGATCAAGAACCCGCTCGCGTCCATCCGCTCGTCCGTGGAGCAGTTGTCGCGGTCGTCGCGCACCAATCCGGACGAGAAGTTCCTGGCGAACCTCATCGTCCGGGAGAGTGACCGGCTGTCACGCCTCCTGTCCGAGTTCCTCGACTTCTCGCGGGTGCGCGTCACCGAATACCGGGTCCTCGATCTGGTGGAGGTGGCGGGTGCGGCCGCCCGGATGGTCGAGGAGCGGGAAGACTTTCCCGAAGACGCGCAGATCACGCTCGAAGGCGCCCCCACCCCGATGGAAGGGGACGAGGACCTGGTGCACCGCGTGGTGTCGAACCTCGTCCTCAACGCCGCGCAGGCGGCGGGGAAGGGGGCGCGGATCGAGGTCCGGATCGGCCCCGCGGCCCCGGGGGACCTGCCGTCGGGGGCGGGCATCGAGAATCCCGTGCGCGTCCAGATCGCGGACAACGGCCCCGGCATCCCCGATGCCGTCCGCGAGCGTCTGTTCGAGCCCTTCGTCACGGGGCGGGTGGGGGGCACCGGCCTGGGCCTCGCCATCGTGCAGCGCGCCGTCGAAGCTCACCGCGGTCTGGTCATGGTCGATTCGACACCCGGGGGCGGTACCACGTTCACGATCTACTTCCCCGCCGCCCGGCAAAGAGAGGAAGCCGCATGAGCGCCCCCACCCGGTCGTCTCAGCCCTCGATCCTGGTCGTAGATGACGAATCGGGGATCCTGCAGACCCTCCAGATCCTTCTGAAAAACGAAGGGTTCGACGTCACCACGGCCCAGGGGGGCAAGGCCGGGCTCGAGGCGCTCAAGGCGCATGCGCCCGACATCGTGCTCACCGATGTCCGCATGCCGCAGGTCACCGGCATCGACATCCTGGCGGCGGTACGGCAACAGGACCCGGAAACTCCCGTCATCCTCATGACGGCGCAGGCCTCCCTCCAGACGGCGATTCAGGCGGTCAACGAGGGTGCGTTCTACTACATCCAGAAGCCGTTCTCGAACGACGACATGGTGGCCATCTGCCGCCGCGCCGCCGACTACCGGAACCTCCGGGCCGAGAACAAGCAGCTGAAACAGGAGATCAGGCGGCGGGAGCGGTCGGGGCTGGTGAAGCCCCTGGGGAAGTCGCGTCCCTTCGGCGACGTCATGCGTCTGGCGGAGCAGGTCGCGCCCACCGAAAGCACCGTGCTGATCCAGGGCGAGTCGGGTACCGGCAAAGAGGTCATCGCCCGCTACATCCACGAGCTTTCCGCCCGAAGCGAGGGGCCCTTCCTCTCGCTCAACTGTGGAGCCCTTCCCGAGAGCCTCCTCGAGTCCGAGCTGTTCGGGCACGTGAAGGGGTCGTTCACCGGGGCCGTCCGCGACAAGCAGGGCCTGTTCGCGGCCGCGCGCGGCGGGACGTTCTTCCTCGACGAGATCGGGGAGATGTCGCCCGCCACCCAGGTGAAGCTCCTGCGCGTGCTCCAGGAGCGCGAAGCGATCCCGGTGGGCGGCACCGAGGCAGTGCCCCTGGATGTGCGCGTGGTGGCGGCGACCAACCGCGACCTCGAGGAGGAGATCAAGCGGGGACGGTTCCGGACCGACCTCTTTTACCGCCTGAACGTCATCGCCATCCATCTCCCTCCGCTGCGCGACCGGCGCGACGACATCCCGATCTTCGTGGACGCCTTCCTCAAGCGGATCGCCAAGGAACACGGGGAGGAGTTGAAGTCGCTCGCTCCCGAGACACTCGAAGTCATCATGGCGTACGACTGGCCCGGGAACGTGCGCGAGCTGGAGAACGCCCTGGAGCGGGCGGTCGTGCTGGTGAAGGCGAACGTGATTCCGCTCAGCGCCGTTCCGACGAAGATCATGGAGCGCAAGGCCGAGCCGCTGGTGACCGAAGAGGTGCGCACCAACCCGACGCTGGACGTCATCGAGCAGGCGTACATCACCTGGGTCCTGAACGCCGAGGGTGGCAACAAGACCCGGGCGGCCGAAGTGCTGGGGATCGACCCGTCGACGCTCTACCGGAAGCTCTCGAAGTACGAAGGCGGGAAGGAGCCGGCGTGAAGCTTTCGATCATCGTGCCGGCGTACAACGAAGAGCAGACGGTCGAAACGGTGATGAAGAAGCTGCGGGAGCTCAAAGAGCCCGTGGAGATCATCGCCGTGAACGACTGCTCGACGGACGGCACCGGCGCGGTGCTGGACCGGCTGAAGCAGGTGGGCCTGGTCGATCAGGTGATCCATCATCCCCAGAACCGCGGCAAAGGCGCCGCGCTGCGCGCGGGGTTCGCGGCGGCCACCGGAGAAGTCGTGGTGGTGCAGGACGCGGATCTGGAATACGACCCCGCCGACCTGCCCGCCCTCCTCTTGCCCATCAAGCGGGGGATGGCGGACGCCGTCTTCGGCTCACGCTTCCAGGGCGGTCCCCACCGGGTCCTCTATTTCTGGCACTCCGTCGGCAACTCGGTTCTGACCCTTCTCTCCAACATGTTCACGAATCTGAACCTCACGGACATGGAGACCTGCTACAAAGTCATCCGCGCCGACCTGATCAAGAAGCTGCCCCTCACCTCCGACCGGTTCGGGTTCGAGGTCGAGATCACCGCGCGGCTGGCGCAGGCCGGGGCGCGGATCTGGGAACTCCCGATTTCCTACTCGGGCCGGACGTACGCGGAAGGAAAGAAGATCACGTGGAAGGATGGGGTGGCGGCATTCTTCCATATCGTGCGCTACAACATGTTTCCACCTCCGGGGGACTGGCGGACGCCCTGACCCCTCGACACGCCGGGTGGATCGCCGGCGCCGTCGCGCTCGCGGCGGGACTGTTCACGCTCAATCACTATCTCACCGGCGTTTTCTACGACGACGGTCTCTATGCCGGACTCGGCTGGGCGATGGCGCACGGTCACGGCTTCGTGCATCCCAACCTGCCGGGCACGCCGGCCGCCGTGCACTTCCCACCGCTCTTCCCGGTCGTGCTGATCCCGTTCTTCGCCACCCTGTCCATCCCCGCTGCCGCGTTTGCGGGGAAGGCGCTGAACGTGGTCCTCTTCGCCGCCGGCAGCGCACTCGTCGCGTCCTACGCGGTCCGTGCCAAACTGCTCGGCGACGCGCCCCCGTGGGTGGCCGTCACCCTCGTCGCGGTCGCCGCGATCGCCATTCCCGTCCTGACGCTCCTCGGCGCCTTGATGTCCGAACCACTGTTCGCGCTGCTGCTGGTCGCGGCCGTGATGCTGGTGGACGAGTCGCCGCTGTCGGCGGGCGTGTGCGTCGCGGCCGCCCTGCTCACACGATCGATCGGGGTCGCGGCGGGGGCGGGGATACTGCTGCACGCCTGGCGGCGGGGGGCGTCGCGCCGGCAGCTGGTGGAGTTTGCGGTCCCCGTGTTCATCGCGGGCGCGGCCTGGGGTTTCTGGGTGTTGCGTCACAAAGCCGGCATCGACCCCACCGTGGCGAGCGACTACGGCTCGTATTTCGAGACCGTGAAATCGGCCGGGCTGGGCGCCCTGGGGTCGAGTACCACCGACCTCCCGCGGCCTCTGTCGGTCCTCACCCTGAACTGGGTGCCGAGCCGGGTGGTCTACTACGCATTGGGCATCCCCGCGCTCCTGGTGGGCCTTTACGGACTCGCCCTGTTCTGCGCGCGATCGGGTATCGGGTGGACCCTGGTGTTCTACCTCGCCATCCTCGGCATTTGGCCGTTCCCCCCCGACCGGTTCCTGTGGGCCGTACTGCCCTGGCTGGGTCTGGCGTGGGGAGCGGGGGCCTTCGGGCTCTGGCGGCGGATTCAGAAATGGCCGCGAGTCGCCCTGGCGCTGCTCGCGGTAGCCCTCGGGGGCGGATACGCCCGCTACGAAATCCGCGGGCTCTCCCACCGCTGGTGGGACCTCTCGGCGCGGAGCATTTCGGGCAACTTTGCGGAGCTGATGCCAGCGATTGACTCCCTCCCGAGGGCGGCGGTCCTGGCGACCGACAACGAGCCTCTCGTCTATCTGGCCACCGGCCGGCAATCGGTGCCGTTCTACCTCTTCATGTATCAGGGAAGGCAGGTGCTCGAGCCGACGCCGGGTATTCAACGGGCGTACCTCGAGCGCTACGGCGTGACGCACGTCCTGCTCTCCGGGACCGGAACGGCGTCCGAGGGTGAGCTGCGCCGGCTGATCGCCGCCTATCCGGACCTCCTTGCACCGGTCAGGCTGTGGCCGGGCGGCCGGACCCTCTACGAGGTGCGGCGTGACCACTAGGCGCGTGCTCCTCGTGGTCGCGCTCTGCGCGGTCGCCGTCTATGTGCTCACGCTGTGGAACGGCTTCGTCGGGGACGACGGGCTCATCATCGTCAACAACCCCCTCGTCCGTCACTGGAGTGGGTGGCTCCCGTCGTCGTATGGGGATCCCTATTGGCCGAAGAGTTTTGGCGGAGCACTCTACCGCCCGTTCCCGATCCAGACCTACATGTGGGACTGGGAGCTGAGTGGCGGGTCGCCCGTCTGGTTTCACGCGGTCAACGTCCTCTGGAATGCCGGTGTCGCGGTGCTCGTGGCAGTACTGGCCGGAGCGTGGGCAGGCGGCGGTGATCCCACCAGGGGCGCGCGCGCCGCCCTGGCGGCGGGCCTGGTCTTCGCGGTCCACCCGGTCCACGTCGAGGCGGTGGCCAACATCGTCGGGCGTGCCGAGTTGATGGCCACATTTTTCACGCTGGTCGCCGTGTACGCCGCGGTGGAACGCGGATCCTGGTGGTGGTCCGCGCTCGCCTGGTTTTTCGGTCTGTTATGCAAAGAGAATGCAGCGGTGACGCCGGCCCTGATCGGCTTGGCTTGGGTCCTGGGAATCGGGAGGCCGCGTCCCACCGGTGCACGATTGGCCGGGTTCGCCGGGTCGTTTCTCTTTGCCGGGGTGCTCTATTCAGGCCTGCGGTACGTCGTCCTTGGCGCGTACGCGCCCCTGTGGTCACCCGCACCGGTCTTTGTCGGACAGAGCTGGCTCACGGTCCGGCTCACGGCGGTTTCGGCATTCGCGGATGTGGCGCGCCTGCTGGTGTTCCCGCTGCATCTCCGCGCGGACTACTCTCCCGCCGAGCGAGTCGCCGTCACGAGTGCCGTCAGCCCGGCATTCTTGCTGGGCGTCCTGCTCCTCGTGGCGTGGGGGTTCGTGACGTGGGGCGCGTGGCGTCGCGGCCGAAAAGTGGAAGCCCTTGGGCTGGTCTGGATGGCGATCGCATTCTTGCCGGTAGCGAATCTGCTTTTTCCCATCGGCGTGTTCATGGCGGAGCGGACGCTCTATCTCCCGTCCGTTGGTCTGGCGCTCGTGGTCGGGGCGCTGATGGCCCGGGCGCCGGCGCGGCTCGCCTACGGCCTGGCGTTCAGCGTGGTGGTGGCCGCAGGGGCCACCCGGAGCGTCCGGAGGATTCCGGCGTGGCATGACAACGTGACCTTCGCCCAGTCCATCCGGCGGGACTCACCGGATTCGTACCAGGGTCACATGGCGGCGGCCGGTATCCTTCTCGAGCGTGGCCGGCCCGATCTCGCTCTGACCGCCGCGCGCCGCGCGAGCGAGGTTTTCCCGCTGGATCCGCGCCCGTATTTGATCGGCGCACACGCCGCTTTCAAGCAGCGGCTCTGGAGCACGGGAGATTCGTTGTTGGCGGCCGCGGACCGGCATTGTCTGCCTTGTGGCGGGATCTACGATTCCGAAATGGAGGTGGCACGTTCGATGGGGGACTCCGTCGTCGCCGACTCGATAGCGGCGCACCTTCAGCGCACGGCCCCGAGGACCCCATGAGCCGCAAGCGCGTGTACCTGGCGGTCTTCCTCTGCGCCGTCGCCGTCTATCTCGGCGCGCTTCAGAACCGGTTCGCCTGGGACGACACCCCCATCATCGTGAAGAGCGACCTGGTGCACGCCTGGAGCGGTGTCTGGCGCGCGTTTGCCGTCCCGTACTGGCCCAGCGACTGGGGGGGATTTCTCTACCGGCCGCTGACGGTCGCGACCTTCGCGGTCGATTGGCAGTTCCACAGCACGGTGTGGTTTCACGCCGTGAATATCCTGTGGCATGCGATCGCGAGTGTGCTCGTGGCGGTGATTGCGGGCGACTGGCTCGGGACGCGGGAAGAGGGAAGCGGGAAGCGTGCGGCTCTGGTCGCCGGGCTGATCTTCGCGGTGCATCCCGTCCACGTCGAAGCGGTGGCGAACGTCGTCGGGCGGGCGGAGCTGATGGCGGGAGTGTTCACCCTCCTCTCGGTGTGGGCGGTCGTCGAGAAGGGGAGTGTGTGGTGGAGCGCGGTCGCCTGGGGCGCAGGGCTGCTCAGCAAGGAGAACGCCGCGGTCGCGCCCGGATTGATCGCCGCCGCATGGTACCTCGGTCTCGGCAGGGCCGGTGTGGAACGCCCCTCCCGGAAGCACATGGTCACCGTCGCGGCCTCGTGGGCCGTGGTCGGGCTTGGCTACGCGATTATCCGTACGATCGTCCTGCACCCTTATCCGCAGCAGTTCAACCGTGCCCCGGTATTCACGGGAATCTCCGGGCTCGACGTCCGGTACACGGCCGTGGCCGCGCTGACGGACCTCGTGCGTCTGCTCGTCTTCCCGCTCGACCTCCGCGTCGACTACTCGCCGAACGAACGGACCGCCGTCACGTCCCCGCTCAATCCGATGTTTCTGATCGGCGTGCTCTGCGTGCTCGGCTACGTCGCGGCGCTGGTGGCTTCGTGGCGCCGGGGACGGAAGGACGTCGCGATGGGGCTCCTGTGGATCGGGTTCGCCTATGCGCCCGTGGCCAACCTCCTGTTTCCGGCCGGCGTGATCATGGCTGAACGGACGCTGTATCTGCCGTCGGTCGGGGCGGCGTTGCTGGTGGCGGCCTGGGTCCGGCGGATGCCCGCGAACAGCATGGCGATGGTGGTGGGCTTGATGGTCGTCGCGGGAGGGGTCCGGTCATTCCTCCGGGTGCCCGTCTGGAAGACCGACGAGCGCGTGATGCTGAGCATTCTCGAAGACTCACCGAATTCCTACCGTGGCCCCATGAGTGCCGGGATCATCTATCTCGAGGAAGGTCTGGGCCAGAAGGCGTCGGACGCGCTCGATTCCGCGATTGCGGTCTACCCGCTCGATGGCCGGCTCTACCTGCTCAAGGCGCACGCCGCGTTTCTGATGGGGCGATCGAGCCAGGTGGACTCGATTCTGGTCCCGGTGCGCCGCGCGTGCATGCCGGCCTGCGGCCAGGACTTTTATGGGAAGGAAGCGGACCTGGCCCGTCAGATCGGGGACCGGGCGATGGGTGACTCCCTGGACGCCTTGAGGCGCCGCCAGGGGGGTGTGCGTCCCTAGGGCGGGGCTGGCGCTTTGCAGAGGTCTTGCGAAATACCGGGCGATTGAGGGCTTGGTGTTGTTGTAAAATTGAACCTCAATCATCCCTAACTCATTATATCACAGTTGTTTATGGGCCCAGCATCGAAAATGGCACGGCCGTTGCTGTACTACGCCTCGGTCCGTTTCACCAACATTGTCTTCACTTCCTTAGGGGGAAGAATGAACCGCAAGGGTTTCACACTCATCGAGCTGTTGATCGTCGTCGTGATCATCGGCATTCTCGCCGCGATCGCGATCCCGAAGTTCGCCAACACCAAGCAGAAGGCGTATGCGGCGTCCATGAAGTCGGACCTCCGCAACCTCGTGACGGCTGAAGAGGCG
>DATNDQ010000145.1:0-8650 GCA_035553475.1 Gemmatimonadales bacterium | reverse complement strand
GCCCCCGCCCCATTCCGACTGTCATGTCGCTGGTCCGTGATCTCCTGGGTGCCCTCGAGTACGCGCATGCCCACGGAGTGATCATGCGCCGGATACTCCCCACGACACTCATGCTCGAGATCTCGGGGCGCGGGATCGTCACCGATCTGCGCTACGCGAACTGGTGTCTTCCGAACGTGCCCCCCGAGGAACAGGGGGGCGGCGCGCCCTATACCGCCCCGGAGATCCGAACCGGCGGCGCGGGTGAACCGGCGAGCGACTTGTACGCCGTCGCGGGCCTCATCTATTTGGCGCTCACCGGCCAGGACCCCGCAGCTGATCCCACGGCCATCGTCCCCCCGCGGACGGTCCGTCCCGCAATTCCGGCCGCCGTCGAGCGCGTCGTCCTCCGCGCGCTCAAACCGGAGCCGTCGGCGCGCTACTACACGGCCACCGAGATGCTCGAGGACTTCGTGGCCGATGCGGGGTCCTTCCACGAGCCCGCGGCCGCGCCGCAGCTCATGGATTCCGGATTCGAGCGGAGACTGAGGCGTGCCCTCGGGGATGACTACGAGCTGCTCGGCGAGCTTGGCTCCGGCGGTTTTGGACGCGTGTACCGGGCGCGAGACCTCGGCCTGGAGCGCGAGGTCGCGATCAAGGTTCTCCACCCGTCGCTCACCGCCGATCCCGTCGTGGTGGAACGGTTCCGTCGCGAGGCCCAGCTGGCGGCGCGCCTGCGGCACCCGAACATCGTGAGCATCTACGACATTCAGGGCCGCGCGGGACTGCAGTGGTATACGATGGAATACGTGCCGGGACAGAGTCTGGCTCAGCTGGTTCAAGGGAAAGGGCCGTTGTCCGTGGAGCGAACGGTCCGGGTGATGAACGAAGCCCTTTCCGCTCTCGAGCACGCACACGGACTGGGCCTGGTGCACCGCGACCTCAAGCCGGAGAACATGCTCCTCGAGCCGGACGGGAGGCTCCGGATCACGGATTTTGGACTGGCCCTGGCCCTGCGCGGCGAGCGCTACGGCGGGGCAACCTCGCGAAGCGGCACCCCGCAGTTTGCGGCGCCCGAGCAGCTCCTGGGTGAACGCGTCGACCCCCGCGCCGATCTCTATTCCCTGGGCGCGACAGCCTACTTCGCGCTGCTCGGACGTCCCCCGTTCGAGGGCACGACGCCAGAAGCCATCCTGGCGAAGCAGACCGTCGACGCCCTGCCCCTCCTGGCAGCCGAGCGGAGTGACGTGCCGCGGGAGCTCGAGGTGGTGCTGAGGCGGGCCGTGACCAACGATCCGTCGAAGCGGTTCCAGCAGGCCGCGGCGTTCCGCGAGGCGGTGCTGGCCGCGGCGGGAGGCTTTCGACGCAAGCTGGTAACGGTGTTACGGAAACTGGCGGGCGCGTGAAACAGACGGGAAGAGGGAAGCGGGAAGAGTGCACACGCGTCCCGCATCCCTCTTCCCGCTTCCCTCTCACCGCCAGCGGAAGATCTTCAGCGCCACTCCGAAGCAGACCAATCCCCACGACGCCACGATCGCCAGTGCGGACCCCAGATGGAAAATCGAAGTGCCGTCGATCATCACTGCCCGCAGCGAGTCGTTGAGCGCGGTGAGGGGCAGCGCCTTCACGAAAGGCAGCATGACATCGGGGAACCGGGAATACGAGAAGAAGGTCCCCGAGAGAATCCACATCGGCAGCATCGCCAGATTCATCAGCCCCGACACGCCTTCCACTGTTCGCGCCCGGCTGGCGATGAGCAACCCCAGTCCGGAGAAGGACAGCGAGCCAAGAAGCGCAATCGCGGCGAGGGCGAGGAACGAGCCCTGGACGCCGACCCCGAAAATCAGCCACCCGAACCCCACCAGGGCGGCCACCTCGACGACGAGAAACACCAGCCGCGAGAGAATGAAGCCGAGGAGGTAGTGGCTCTTGTGCATGGGTGTGGCCATGAAGCGCTTGAGGAGCTTCTTCTGCCGCGCCGTGACCACCGCGAAACCCACACCCCAGATCCCGGACCCGAGGAGGTTCATGCCGAGGAGGCCGGGGATGAGGAAGTCGATGTACCGGGAGCCGCGGGCCGTGACGTGGTCGTTCGTCGTGGCCACCGGGTCGGCCCGTCCGGCCGCCCGCTGCAGCGCCTGATCCACCTCGAGCCGGGCGGGCCGGCTCTCTTCGCGGGTCGGGTCGAAGCGGTACGTCACCGGGTTACCCGGGACGACGAGGATCGCGATGCTGCCGGCGCGGAGCCTCGCCCCCGCGGTGACCGAATCGAGGACGATGGGCCGGAGTGCGGAGTCCGCCTTCAGCGCGGCCACCACGGCACTGTCGCCTGCTCCACCGCGTACGCCGACCGAAATCGCGGACGGTCCCTTGTTCCGGAACGCGAGTCCGAGGGCCGCGGCCAATACGATCGGAAATCCGAAGACCCAGAAAATCGCCTCGGGCTCCCGGTAGAACTCGCGGACGCGCGAGATCGTGAGCTGGACGATGGGGTTGTTACGCATCGCGCAGCTGCCGGCCGGTGAGGGATACAAACACGTCTTCGAGCGTCGCGTGGTGCGTGGTGAGCGAAGTGAGGGCGATCTGCCGGCGCTGAAGCGCGGCCATCAATGCGGGTAGAACAGTGTGCAATTCGGCGGCGGTCAGCGATAAGCCCTCAGCCGTCAGCCTGACGCTTCGAACCCCAGGCAGTTTTTCCAGCTCAGGCTTGAGATCCGCCGGTGAGCCGCCATTCGCCAGCGCGAATTCAATGACGTGTTCGGCGCCCAGAGAGGCGATGAGCTCCTGCGGCGTTCCGAGGGCGATGACCTTCCCGTGGTCCATGATCGCCACACGGTCGCAGAGCCGCTCGGCCTCGTCCATGTAGTGGGTGGTCAGGAGGACGGTGTGCCCCTGTCCCTTGAACCGCTCGACGACTTCCCACAGCTGGCGGCGTGATTGCGGATCGAGGCCCGTCGTCGGTTCGTCGAGGAAGAGCAGATCGGGCTTGCCGACCAGCGCGCAGGCCACGGCCAGGCGCTGTTTCTGCCCCCCGGAGAGCTTCCCCACCCAGCTCTCCTTCTTCTCACCCAGGGACACGAGGTCGAGGACTTCGTCGACGGTGTTGGAAGTCTCGTAAAACGAGCGGAAGAGGGACAGCGTCTCGTTCACCGAGAGCTTCTCGGCCAGCTGGGTCTCCTGGAGCTGGATGCCGAGGTGTTCGCGGAGGGCACGGCCACCCGCCTCGTCGGACCATTGCATTCCCAGCACTTCGACCTGCCCGGCGTCTGGGAGGGTCAGCCCTTCGAGGATCTCGATGGTGGTGGTTTTCCCGGCGCCATTGGGCCCCAGGAGTCCGAAGCATTCGCCGCGATGGATGGTGAGATCGAGACCCGCGACCGCCGTGACGTCGTCGTACTTCTTGACGAGTCCCGCGGTGCGGATGGCTGGGCCGTCCGGGCCGGCGGGACCGTCAGTGCGCGGGCTGCTCACCGGCCGCGTGCTTGTCGTCTTTCTCGGGCTGCATCGCGTTCTTGAGCGCCAGGTCCAGCTGCATGTTGATGCTGACCATACCGTCGTTCAGAGCCCGGATCTTGACGTTCAGCCCCGCGTTCCGGCTCGCGACGATGGACAGATTCCCGGCGAGGTCGCCGACGGTCCCCACGGGTGCGGTGAGCAGCTTCTGCCGCATCTGCTGCATCTCGCGCGCGATCATCCCGGAGAGGTTGTTGATCACCGAGGCCTTGGCGGCCCGGCTCGACTCCAGCTCCTTGACCGTCGCCTTGGTGTGGTCGACGATCTTCTGGAGCTCGAGAATCTGGTCGACTTTTCGCTGCTGATTGGCGCTGAGTTTGACGCCCGCCATCGGGTGCTCCCCTTGGGTCAGGCCTTAATAGTAGCCGGGGCAGCCGCGACCGGTTGTGCGTGGGGCTCCCGTGTCGTGAGGAAGAGCGCCACTGCCACCACCACGGCGGCCGCGGCGAAGGGGATCTTGTGCCCGAACAGCTGGTATGCGGCGGTGGCCCCAGCCGGGCCGATGATCGCCGCAATCCCGCGAAGGGTCTGCTGCGCTCCCATCACCTGGCCCATTTCGGCCCGTTCCGTGCGCTGACTCACAAGAGAGGTGCTGGCGGGGAACAGCAGCGCGTTGCCGATGGGTACCAGCACCAGGCACGCGACGCAGAGAAACAGGGCCGGAGGAAGCGGGATCAACGCCAGACCCAGCAGGACCAGGGCGGCGCCCAGGCGCATGGTCCGAACCTCGCCCAGCCACGCGTTGATCCAGCCCACCGGTGCCGTCCGCATGACCACGCCGACCGCGCCGAATACCATGAAGACGTACCCGATGCCCTTCTCCGTGACTCCGAAGGTGTCCTTGAGGTACAGCGCGAGCACCCCGATCAACCCGGTGAGCGCCAGCATCCCGATGACGTAGATCCAGATGACCCGGGGGGCAGGACGGGTAGGATGGCGGACAATCTCCCAGAGCGTCGCCTGCACCGACCGCGGCGACTTCGGGGGCACCGTCGGGTTGGGAGCGGAATACTGATGCCGGGACTCGGGGAGCCACTTCCACGCACACAAGGCATTGATGAACACCAAGCCCGCGGCAATCAACCCGGGCGCCGCCGGTCCGATCGTCGTCGCGAGCCCCCCCAAGGGTGGGCCGATGATCACTCCCAGTGAGGTCCCGGCCGAAACCCATCCCAGTGCCTTCGCGCGATCGGCGGGTTCCATCGCGTCGGCCACGTACGCCTGTGCGACGCCGGTGGTACCGCCGCCCAGACCCTGCACGATGCGCGAGAGAAACAGCACCGTCAGGGACGTCGCCAATCCGAAGACCAAGTACGCCCCGCAGGCACCCAGGAGCCCTGCGATCAGCGCGGGGCGGCGTCCGTAGCGATCCGAAAAGCGGCCCCACAGGGGCGACGCGACGAGCTGAGCCACCGAGAATGCGCTGTACAGCCACCCGACCATCCAGTCCTGCGCGTGGAATCGCAGCGCGTAGAACGGCATGAGCGGGGCGATGATCATCAGACCGACCATGTCCACGAAGCACACGGCGATGAGCACGATCAGACGCTTCACAGATGGACTCAGGTTCACCGACGGGCTCCGATTGCGAGGACGACGGCACTGACGATCATGAGCACCACACCGAACGCGGCCGCCACGCCGATTTCGTTCAGCCTCAGCGACGACAGAATTTCCATGGAAATCGGACGCGTGTCGTAGGTATAGAGTACCACCGACGTCACGAAGTCACCCAACGCGGCCACGAACGCCAGACTGGCGCCCGCCATCAGGGCCGGCGACAGGAGCGGCAGACTCACCCGCCGGAACGTCTGCCACCGCCCCGCCCCGAGACTCGCCGCCGCCTCATCGAATGCCGGATCGAGCTGCCGATACCCTGCGAGAATCGCCCGGCCCGTCACCGGGATATTCCGTACCAGATAGGCCAACGGGAGGATCGCCGCCGTTCCTATCAACACCCAACGGGCCTCGAAGGGTTTCATTACGCTGAACGTGGTCGCCAGCGCGATCGCGAAAACCGTCCCCGGCAACGCCCACGGCAGCGCCACCAATGCCTCGATGATCCGGGACAGCCGCGCCCGCCGCCTCACCACCATCCACCCGGCCGCGAGGGCCAGGACCACGGCCCCCGCCGTACTTACCACCGCCATCCAGAGAGAGTTCACCAGCGGCGCGAGCCGGGCCGGCTCCTCCAGAAGGCGGCGATAGTTGTCCAGGTTCAACACCGGAGGGAAGGCTTCGGTTGTCCACGTTGCGTATGGGACGAGCGAGACCAGAATCAGGGTTAAATGGGGCAGAAGCAGCACGACCGCGAGCACCCACCCCGCCACCGTCGCCGTCACCCGTGCCATCGGCGTCCGGATCACGCGGCGCTGAGGCGCCGCGCCTTTCCCCAAAGACACCACTCCCACGTCACCCTCGGAGCGCCGCAACAGCACGAGACCGATCAGGGCCATGAGCGCGAGGGCCACGGTCTCGACCATCGCCAGCGAGTCTTCCCCATTCAGCCGGGAGGCGACGATCTGGGTGGGCATGACCCGGAATCCCCCGCCGAAGACGTAGGGCGCGGAGAATGACCCCAGTGCGGTCATGAACGTGAGCAGCGTCGCGCCGGCCAGCGAGGGCCGGAGCAGCGGCAAGGTCACCCGAAAGAGTGTCCGCCAGCGCCCCGCACCGAGCGCGTGCGCCGCTTCGATCATCGCGGCGTCGACCTTCGCGAGCCCCGCCCGGGTGAAGAGATAGAAGTAGACGTACATCGAGTACGCATGGACGAGCAGGATCGCCCCCGGTCCCTGCAGCTGCCAGGGCGCCTGCTGAAAACGGAACACGTACTGCAAACCCCGCGCGACGAAACCTGACTCGCCGTAGAGAAAGAGGAAGGCGATGACGCCCACCAGCGGAGGCAGCACGGCGGGAAGCGCAATCAACGAGCCGAGGAGTTTGCGGCCCGGGAATTCGAACCACTCGAAGAGAAAGGCGAGCGGGATGCCGATCGCTGCCGCCAAGAGGACGCTGGCCACGGAGATCCAGCAGCTGGCCCAGAGTGCGCTCCACTCGGTGCCCCGGGAGACGAACGCGTGGATCGCGCTCGCGTGTCCCGCGTCGACCGCGACGATGAGCACGGGATAGAGCACCAGCCACGCGAGCAGCAGCGTGAGCAGGAGGCCCGACGACGAGCGCTTCCTCATGCCGGGAACACGGCCTTTCGCACGGCCGCGAGGGTCACCTGGTCCCCCACCGCGGCGGCGCGGGGCTCCGACAACACCTCGACGCGGACACCGCTGACGATTTCGACGTGGAGAAAGGCGCTCGCGCCCGTAAAGCGGCGTTCCTTGACGACCCCCGCGACACCCGGGCCCTTCACGATGCGGAGATGCTCCGGGCGAATCACCAGCGCCTGCCCCGGCTCCCCCCCGAACGCCAGGGCCGCGCTGCCCTTGAGCACGTTGGCGCGGCCGACGAACGTCGCGACGAAGAGGCTCGAGGGGGTGTCGTAGACCTGATCGGCGGTCCCGATTTGCTCCAGGCGGCCGCCATTCAGCACCGCCACGCGATCGCCGAGATCGAAGGCCTCCTCCTGTTCGTGCGTGACGAAGACGGTGGTGATGCCGACCCGGCCGATTACTTCGCGGAGCTCCCGCCGGGTGCGCTCGCGCAGCGACGGATCGAGATTGGAGAGCGGCTCGTCCAGCAGCAGCACGCGCGGGTGGGGCGCGAGCGCCCGGGCCACCGCCACACGCTGCTGTTGACCGCCTGAGAGCTCCTGCACTTTCCGCTTCTCAAACCCCGCCAGATCGACGAGGCCCAGGGCGTCAGCGACCTGGGCCGCGCGGTCACTGCCCTTGGCCAGTCCGAACGCGACATTCTCGCCGACATTCAGATGGGGGAAGAGTGCGTAGTGCTGAAAGACCATGCCGAACCGGCGCTTCGCCGGCGCCATCGCCGTCACGTCTTCATGCTCTACCAGTACCCGGCCCGAGTCGGGTGTTTCGAAGCCCGCCAGCATCCGCAGCAAGGTGGTCTTGCCGCTGCCCGACGGTCCCAGCAGCGCGAGGATTTCCCCGCGCTCGATGTCCAGGGACACGGGACCGACCGTCACCGTGTCGCTGAACCGGACCTGCAAGTTGTCGACGGAGAGAAAACTCACGGACGGTTGCCGCGAGCGCGGACTTTTTCGTCCCAGTAACGCATCCAGTCAGCGCCATGCACGGCGAGCTGGTCCCAATCCATGTCGGTGGCGGGCACCATCTGACGCCGGACCTCCTGCGCCCACGCCGGCAGCGAGTCAGCCGGCAAATCCTGGCGGGCGGGGAGCCGGTAGGCGTCGCGGGTCGCGAGGAGTTGTGCCTCGGTCGAGCCGATCCATTCCTCCCACAGCTTCGCGGCCGCTTCGTGCTTGGCGCCCTTGACGATGCCGATCGCGTCTTCGATCACCGGGGTCCCGTCCCTGGGAAAGACGTAGCCCAGCTGCATGCCTTCCCGCTTGTTGAGCAGGATATCCGGCAGGTCCCAAATGGTGATCAGCGCTTCCTGCCGCACGATTTTCTGATCGAGGAGCGTGCCGTTCAGGACATACTCCTTCGTCTGCGCATCGAGGGCCTTCAGATATCCGAAGGCCACACCGGTGTCGGCGCTCTTCTTGAATCCCCGCTCGATCAGGAGGCCCCACACCGCACGCATCGTACCCGACGCCAGCGGATCACGGATGATGATCTTGCCCTTCCACTTCGGCTCGAGGAGCGCGTCCCAGGTCTGGGGCGCGTCGGCGGGCTTCATCGCCTGATCGGCGTAGACGATCACCGCGGGCGTCTCGTACGACGCGAAATAGAGATCGCCCGGACCGCGCTCGTGCGGCGTGACCGTGCCGGCCCAGGTGGGACGAAAGGGCTCGAGAAGCGAGTCCTCCGCGCCCCGCGCGAAGATGGTGGCCGGTCCACCGAACCACACGTCCGCCTGAGGATTCGCACGTTCCGACCGCACGCGGTCGTAAACCTCCTGCGACCCCATGTCGAGCCAGTGGACGGCGATGTCGGGGTGCAGCTGCTCGAAGCGTTTCTGCAACAGGGTAAGGAGATCGCGGCCGTGGGGAGAGTAGATCACGAGGGGAGTCCGGCCTCCCCCCGTGCATCCAGCCAGAGCCAGCAGCAGCGCCCCGGCG
>DATNDQ010000144.1:0-12426 GCA_035553475.1 Gemmatimonadales bacterium | reverse complement strand
CCCCTGGTAGAGGATCGCCAGCTCGCGTGTGGACTCCGCCTCGGACAGAACGTAGCCGACGCCGGCAGCGAGCTCGATGGACGACTTGAGCCGCGACTCGGCGAGGGGCGCCTTGCCGGTCTCCCGGTAGACCATCCCGATCACGCGGTAGGCGGTGGACTTTGAGCCACGGTCACCGAGCTGATCGAAGAGGGCCAGCGCCGCTTCAGCCTTGTGGCGCGCTTCCTCGAACATCTGGCGCTGGAGATCCACGTCCGCGTGGTTCACGAGGCAGAGCCCCTGCAGGCTCACGTCCCCGGCGCGCTGCGCGATCTCGAGACTCTGGGTGAAGTACCGGTCGGCGTCCGGGAGGAGATCCCGGTCGGCGCTGATCATTCCGAGATTGTGGTACGCGATGGCGCAGCCGTGTTCGTCGTTTGCGCCCTGGTAGGACTCGAGGGAGAACTCGTAGTGGCCGAGCGCGGCCTCCAAGTCTCCCTGGATGTTCGAGATGATACCGAGGTGCTGCTGAACCCGGGCCCGGAGGGCCTGGAATTGGCCGCCTTCTTCGAGCGCCAAATTCAGCGCGGCGCGGGCCGCTTCGAGGGCGCCCGACTGCAGCTCAATCCCCCCCAGGGTGTTGAGCGCCTCCGCGGCGAGCAGTGCGTCGCCGTTGGCCCGTGCCACGTCGTGACTCCTCCCGACCAAACCGCGGGCGATGCCGGAGTCCCCCTGATTGTGTCGCACCACCGCCAGCCGCCGCAGGGCCTCGGCCAGCACTTTGGTATCCCCGGCCTTATCGGCGGCCGTGATCGCCGTTTCGTACGCGCTGACTGCCTCGGGGATGCACCCCGCCCGCTCCCGCCCCCGTGCTTCGAGCAGCAAATCCCCCGCCGGGCGCACGACCCCGATCATGTGCCTACCAGGCCATCGCGTAGTGCGAGAAGTGATGAACCTGGCCCGTCACCTTGTGGGTGAAGAGGTTGTCGATCGAGGCCAGGAGCTCGAGGATGACGTAGTTGTCGTTCGTGTACGCGATGTGCTTCGGCAAGAGACGGCCGAGCAGGTTGCAGTTCGCGTAGCTCATCGTGAGGTACGCGGACCGCTGGAACTGCAGGCCCTCAGGCTGGAAGGTGATCGCGTTGATCGTGTCGGCCGACAGCGTGGCCGTGATCGTCACGTTCTGCGAAAGCGCGCCCGGCGGAACCACCAGCGTATGGGGACCGACGGTGAGCGAGCCACCCCACGGGCCGATCGTGGCGGTGGACGTCTGCTTGGGCAGGGGCGAGCACTTGAGCAGGCCGAGACCCTGCAGCAGGCCACCGAGCAGGTCGTGCTGCGGACCGACCGCGACTTTCGCAGTTGCACCCGAGGCCGGCTGATCGGCGGTGACGCCGAGCGGGCTCTGTTCGGTGCAGCTGGCGAAGACGAACACCAGGGCCGCGGTCAACAAAAGGCGCGTGGACTTCATACAACACTCCAGATTGGGGGTGGGCTGACGACATGTGCGTATCGCAGGCCACGTACCTCATTGGATTGTGAGCTACATCACTAGATGCATGTGACGATTTTTTGTAGGCAAATTTAAAGATGGTGAAACTGGGGGTTTTCGCCTTGGAAAATCGTGGTGTCTTTACAACAGGGGTGTTGGGGGAGCGCCATCCAGAGGTCTTACACTGTCTGAAAATCATGCAGTTTGCCGATGTCTATCGACAAACCGTCCTCCAGTCCCTTCCTGTCGAACATGTCCACGAACCGTGCATTCCAGACGACCTCGGTGGGCTTATAGGACGTCCGCGCGTGCACGCGCTGAGCGAAGGTCTCGTCGGTCCCCTCAAGCAGCACCAGGAACTCCGCCTCTTCCGCCGCCAACTGCTCGGCGGTCGACCCGTTCAGGGGGCTGTTCTCGTCGATCACGTGAACCACGGTCCACGCCAGGGGGAAGAACACGACGCTCGCCCGCTCGAGGGTGAGCTCGGCGTAGTCCCGGATGGCTCGGCCCTCGCGGTGTCGTATCCGGCTGAACAGCACCCGGGCGTGGAGATCGATCAACTGGTTGGTCCGCCGGTTGGTGATCCGGAACTCGAACGCCTTCGTCTCCCCGAACGGCGCAATCAAGGCCTTGTTCGAAAACATGATCGCGGCCGTGGGACGCGAGAACCGGGCGAACAGAATCCCCGTGATCAGCGCGAGGGCCATCAAGCCGCACAAGGACTCGAGTGTGACCAGCAGATTGGGTACGAGACCCACCGGCCCGACCTGGCCGTACCCGATGGTGCCGAACGTCTGGACACTAAAGAAGAAGGCGCGGAGGTAGGACCCCTCCGGCATGGCCGCCGAGGTCCCATTCAAGGCAGCGGGGCCAAGAGTCCAGAAGAGGGCCCCGAAGAACAGGTTCACGGCGATGTAGAACGCCGAGATGAGGGACAGGAGCTTGGGCCAGGAGATGGTGAGCAGGGTGTGGTACAGGCTCATTGACTCGAAGTACTTGAGCCCGGTGCGTCGCACGTTGAACGATCCGTCGCGGTTCAGGAGCCGGAGACGGCTCTCGTCCGATACGACCGATCCGAAACCGAGGTCCTTGGGAACCTCGCGCCGGCGCGGGTGACTCGGGGGATTGCTCACGAGGCCAATTCTACATAGCTCTGTCCAAATGAGCGACCTGACCCGCAGAGACCTTCTGAAAGCCATGGGCGTGGCTGGCACAGCCCCCTGGATTGATCCCACGGCTCCGATCGCACACTTCCCTCTTCCCCCTTCCCTCCTCCCACTCACATCGACGAGCGAAGTCTTCGTCCCCCCGAAGGGCCGAGCCTTCGAAAAGCTCTCGTTCGACTTTCCTGAGCCCTCGGTCTCCTTCGCCGGCCTGCGCTTCGGTTTTCTGGTCTTCTCGCGCGAGAACATCTACGGCCTGGACCTCGGCCGGACGGTGGTGGAGCCTGCCGGTGATCAGGCCGTCACGCTCACCTGCACGGGATTCGTCTGGGCCGGAGGGCAGGAGCGCGCGGCTGGGCACCTGGTGGCGAGGATCAGGGAGAATCGAGACAACAGCATCGAGTGGGACGTCACGGTCGAATTCGATCGGCCCATCAAGGCGGTCACGGCGATCGTGCGCGGAGTCCCCCGCGGGAAGATCTCCGGAGGCGGGAACACTCCCTACGACCCGCATGACGACGAAGTCCTGATCGGCTATCCGTTCGGTGCCGGGGACCTGTTCGGCGGGAACACCGCGGACAGCATGAGCACACCCTTCGCGGCGGTCGTGAAGGAAAGCGGATCATGCTGGGCCTTCTCGTCACTCGACGACAGGGTCCGAGCCAAGAGGCTCTTTTTCCAGCCCGGCGAGTCCACGTACCGCGTGGAGGCCGTGTTCGAAACCGAGGGATGGCTCAATCAGACGTCGGTGACGGTGCCGACCTGGCGGCTGTCGCGCGACGTCTCGCTCGACGACGCCGTGGCTGAGCACTATGCCCATCTCGAGAAAGCGTACCAGATCCCGTCCATCGACACGCGCCCGGACGCGCCCCCCTGGCTCAAGGACGTGGCGCTCGTCCTGACGCTCCACGGCGCCCACTATACCGGCTTCCTCTTCAACGACTTCGCGAAGATGCGGGAGATCCTCACGTGGGTCGCGGGCGAAATCCCGCCCAACCGGGTGCTGGTATTTCTCCCCGCGTGGGATGGCCGGTACTACTGGAACTACCCGCTCTATCAGGCCGATGACCGGATGGGAGGGGAGGCGGGACTCAGGGCGCTGATCAAGGGAGGTCAGGCCCAGGGGTTCCGGTTCATGCCGATGTTCGGCGCGAACTGTGCGAACCGGAAGCACCCCGAGTGGGCCAAATTCGCCGACGCCCGAGCCGAGCGCATTGACGGCGATGCATTCGATGAGAACTGGGTGGACTGGGACGGAGACCGGCACCAGGACGGCAACATCTCGTACATGAACCTGGGCGTCGCTTCATGGAGAAACTGGCTCGAAGCCCGGATCGCCGACTGCATCGACCGCTATGGCGTTGAAGCCTATTTCCTGGACATCACCGGCGGATGGATCAACACGCCCCAGGCGGACATGAATGAAGGACTCAAGCGTCTGGTCTCAGGCCTTCGAGCCAGGTACCCGAAGGTCCTTTGTTGTGGTGAGTTCCACTACGACGCCCTGCTCTCCTTCATTCCTTTCTATCATGTCGCCAGTCGCCGGGCCGCGAAGTACGCCCGATTCTTCTCGCATCTCTCCCATCCGGCCCCCGGCCGGGGAAGCTCGGGGGTGCACGAATCGGGGTTCAGTCAGTTCGATTCCGCAACACTTTCCCTCTCCCCGGGCACCATCCCCACCCTGCAGGTGGTGGACGACACGTTTACGAAGCAGCGTTCAGTGATGAAGGAATTGATCGCGCGGGCCAAAGAGCGCGCCGGCATCTGATAGGAGCAGGAATGGATCGCAGAGAATTTGTAGCCACAGCGGCAGCGGTGACCACGTTGCCATCGCGCTTCCCGCTTCCCGCTTCCCGCTTCCCGCCTCCAGGTGTCTCGCCGCGGGCGCTGCCATTCGACATGCACCTGATCTCCGTCGGCCCCGGATTGTTCAGAGACGGCCTCGAGCTGAACCGCAAGTTCCTGCTCGCGCAGGAGCCCGACCGCCTGCTCCACATGTTCCGGATCACCGCCGGCCTGCCTTCCACCGCCGAACCACTCGGTGGCTGGGAAGCACCCGACAACGAGCTCCGCGGCCACTACACCGGCCACTACCTCTCCGCCTGCGCGCTCGCGTCCGCCTCACTCCCCGCACCCGAGTTCGCCGATCGCGGTGGGCACATCGTCGCCGAGCTGGCAAAGTGCCAGCAGGCGCTGGGCACCGGCTACCTGAGTGCATTTCCCGAGGAGCTCTTCGACCACCTCCGCGCCGGGAAACCGGCGTGGGCGCCCTTCTACACGATCCACAAGATCATGGCCGGGCTCCTGGACATGCACACCATCGCCGGCAACTCCCAGGCGCTCGACGTCCTCCTCGGCCTCGCCCGCTGGACCGCGCGCTGGGTTCAGCCCATCGGCGATGACGCGATGGCTCGCGTGCTCGAGCGGGAGTACGGCGGAATGAACGAAGTCCTCTACAACCTCTCGGCGGTCACTGGGAAGGATGAGTGGGCGGACCTCGCCCATCGCTTCGACCACGAACGGATCTTCGGGCCCCTCGCCGCCGAGCGCGACGAGCTGAAGGGCGTGCACGCCAACACGACGATCCCGAAGATCATCGGCGCCGCACGACGCTACGAGCTGACGGGTGAGACCCGGTACCACGACGTCGCGAGCTACTTCTGGCGGGAGGTCACCACCCGGCGCGCCTATGCCACGGGTGGCACCAGCAACGGCGAGGATTGGGACACCGATCCCGGGAAGCTCTCGGGGGCGCTGTCGGGCTACACCCAGGAGGACTGCACCACCTACAACATGTTGAAGCTGACCCGCCACGTGTTCGGTTGGACCGCCGATCCGCGCGTCGCCGACTACTACGAGCGTGCGCTCTTCAATGGGATCATCGGAAGCCAGCATCCGGCCGACGGCGACAAGATGTACTACGTCTCACTCGCTACCGGGCTCTGGAAGCTCTTCGGGACGCCGTTCCACGACTACTGGTGCTGTACCGGCACGATGAGCGAGGCCCACGCCAAGCTCTCGGACAGCATCTACTTCCACGATGCCGACGGCGTATTCGTGAATCTCTTCGTTCCGTCGACGCTCGATTGGAAGGAACGCGGGATCCGGCTCGTACAGGAGACCACGTTCCCCGAGAGTGGGGCCATGACCTTCACGGTCCACGCGACCCGTCCCACGAGCTTCGCGGTGCGGATCAGAGTTCCGTATTGGGCCACGGGGGAGAATGCGGCGAGGCTGAACGGGAAGCCTCTCGAGGGGTTCGCGGAGCCGGGGGGCTACTACGTCGTGCACCGGACCTGGCATGACGGTGACAGACTCGCCGTGGATCTCCCCATGTCCCTTCACCTGCACCCGATGCCGGACGACCCGACACTCGTGGCGGTGATGTACGGACCCCTCGTGATGGCGGGCCGGTTGGGAACCGCGGGGCTGACGCCCCAGACCCTGCGCGCCGAGCCGACCAAGCCGCGGACGGTGCCCGAGTATCACCTCGAGCCCGTGCCCGCACCCGCGTTTGTCGCCTCCGTTGGCGACCCGGCGCAATGGATCAAGCCGACGGGCAAGTCACTCGAGTTCCGGACTCAGGGACAGGCCCAGGACATCGAGTTCATGCCCTTCCACCGGATTTTCGACGAGCGCTACGCGATCTATTGGAAGGTTACGGCGCCGGTATGACCCTGATGACTTTTTGAACGGTGACGAGACGCGCTGACTCGCCGAAGCCCACAATCCCCCGCAGCTTGACCGTGTCGAGGCCGACGGCGGTGAGCACCACCTGGGTGTTCCGTTCCGCCGACGTCAGGGACATGGGGCACATCCGGCCGGGACCGCCACTGTTCAAATCGAATGGCGTCACCGTGACCGACGATCCTCCGCCCTGCACGGCCACATAGTCCGGGGAGTCGCAGCCACCGGCCACCGTCTTGAACGACACCGTGAACTGGTATCCGGACTCCACTTCGCCCGATGAAACGATGGCCGTGTCCGACGTGTCCCACAGGGCGCTGATCTGGTCCCTGCCGTTGACTCCCCCAAGGCCGCCACCACCGGACGTTGGGAGTGGCTTGGTTCCGCACGCCGCGACGAACACGATGGCACCGATGCCTGCTGACAACGCCTTTCGCATGGACCCTCCAGGTCTCTCTCCTGGATACCCGGCAGGTCAGCGCGTCGTCACCAAGGCGGGTGACCTGCACGGATCCTGCGGCGAGTGGAGCGCCTGACAGGTCAGGTGCGGCGCCACCGGACGCCGTTGTTGTCCCGCCAGTAGACCAGGTTGGTCACGTTCCCATCGGCTCCGCGCTCGAACACCCAGACACCGCGACGACCATGGACCACGAAGAGTTGATCGGTGAGCGCGTACAGCCGTTGGGCGGGACGGGTGCCGCTCGCCATCCACAAAGTCGAATCCCGCACTGAGATGGAAATGGAAATGGCTGGCGTGAGAGCGTACGTCCCCGTCAGGGGAGCGAGCCGGGCCGGGTCCATAGTGACGCCCTCAACCGGCGTCGGCAGCGCTGTCTGCTGCGTCGCCACCTGCCACCACCGGCCTCCTGTGCGCGCGTACGTATCGGTCGAGTGGAAGCGGGTCCGGAGGGTCTGGTCGTAGAAGTGGTGCGTCTCTTCGATGTCGTACGTGAACACCGCCCAGTCGGCATGGCCTGTCAGGTGCCAGGCTCCGACCTTCAGGACCCCTGACTGCCCCGCGGGGAGTGGATGCATCTGCGCGAGGAAATCGGCTCGCGACAGGCGATTCCCTTCCTCGTCCGTCTCGAACCAGTCCGGGGCGAGGTGCGGTGCCCACACCGACGTGTCGCCCGTGGTGATGGCGTCGAGGAGCGCCTGCGTGACGGTGAGAAACTCGGACGTGTCACGGGCACTGAGCTGTGCGGAGAGCGGGGAGGCGGCGAGCGCGCCTCCGGCGACGAGCAATACGAGTCGGAGGTTCATGGGGAGATAGTTGTGCGCAAACTGCCGGAGGGGAAGTGTGCCCCGGCGAACTACCGCTTCCGCAGGCCCAGATACGATGCCAGCGCGGCGACCACGAACGAGCCACCCTCCCCCACCTGCGCCGGGATGGGAACGGGAATCGCTTTGACGCCAACCGCATAGGCGGCGACGGCCACCAGCCCGAGGAGCAGTCCCCGGAGGAACGCCCACCAGGGCGCGGTGGACCTCGTCTTCGGGGAGAGCTGAAGCGCCGTGGTGCCAATCGTGCTGCCGAGGGCCAGGGCGATGAGGAGCGCAAAGGGGAAGACGTAGGTCACGACCGTCATGGAGGGCGCGAGCCCGGCGCCTGAAACCCGAACCGTGTCGGCACCGAGACCTCGGGAGCGCAGCACCGCGGACTTCGCGTCGCGGTGCGTGAACTGCAACGTCATCGGATCGGCTCGGGTGGGGCGCACGGTCACGCCGAACTCGCCGTGGGCATCGCCCAGGAGCTCGACGGTCGCCACCGCGGTCTCGAGTCCCCATGCTGCGACTCTCGTCGGGGTCACCTGCAGGCGCAGTGCGGGGAGCACGCGTACCATGGCGGTGACTGAATCGATGCGCGCCAGGGGCCAGAGCTTGATCTCCACGGAGTCTCCTGGTGACCGGGCGACGATCGAGATCCGCTGGGGCTGTTCCGTTCCGGTGAAGTGCGCGAGTGCTTCGGACAGGCTGTCCGCTTCCGAGTAGAGGTTGATCGCCACGGGTTGCGGAAGCGTGTAGCCGAGGCCGGCACTGTCCTGATCCTCCAGCCACAGTTCGAGGGTTCCGCGGAAGTCGTCGGTCGCGGGGTCGTAGCGGAGCCCGCCACCGTCGACTGCGAACGCCAGCGTCGCGACTTTGACGGCGCCTTTCGTGTTGGCGGTCACGACGTGCAGGGCGGTGCGTACGATCTGCGCGTGGCCGAGTCCGGCCAGGACGGGGAACGCGAGGACTGCGAGGACGGCCATGACGCGACGCATGGTGCGGAAATACCCCGGTCGTTCCAAACCGGTCAGGGACGTTTTTGCGACAGGCATAGGCCGTTTTTGCGACATCTGAAATTCACCGGTGTCGCATTTGCGGCCTTCGCTGTCGCAAAAACAGCCCGACCGCCAACAGCTGCGGGGTACAGCATCAGTCCCCAACCAGAGCGCTCCATGAAGATGAAGCTCGGCAAACTCGCCCCGCGTCACGACCCCCGCACGCTGCTGTTCGCCACCTATTTCCGCGACCAGGCCCTGCCTCCGCCACCGTCATCCGAAGACTGGGAGTCGCGGGTCAAGACCTGGCCGATGATGGCGAATGACTCGATCGGCGACTGCACCACCGCCGCCGCCGGGCACATGATCGAGCAGTGGACGACGTACGCGGGGAAGACGACGACCCCCTCCGACACCGCCGTGATCGCCGCCTACTCGGCGGTCTCGGGCTACAACCCGCGGACCGGCGCAAACGACAACGGGGCGGTGGAGATCGACGTCCTGAATTACTGGCGTCACACGGGCATCGCGAAGCACAAGATCATGGCGTACGTCGCGCTCGAGCCGAAAAATCACACGCAGGTCATGGATGCCGTCCTGCTCTTCGGGAATTGCTACATCGGCTTGGCTCTGCCTCAGACGGCGCAGACGCAACAGGTTTGGTCCGTTCCCCCCGGTGGCCCGAGCGGAGCCGGCGCTCCGGGATCGTGGGGGGGACATGCCGTGCCGATCGTTGCGTACGATGAGCGGGGGCTCACCTGTGTGACCTGGGGCATGCTCAAGCGGATGACGTGGACGTTCTGGGATGCCTACTGCGACGAGGCCTACGCGGTCCTGTCGAGGGACTGGATCAATCAGGCGAGTGGGCAGGCGCCGAATCGTTTCGATTTGGCAGCGTTGCAGAAGGATCTGGCGGACCTGAACGCCTAGGGCATTTTTGAGGGATGAAAGTCTCCTGGATCGCCGCCGCCTTCGCCCGTGACCTGAAATCCCTCAAGCGTGAGATCGCCGCCTACCCGAACGAGCGGGACATGTGGAAGGTCGTCCCCGGGATCAGCAACACCGGCGGCAATCTCGCCCTGCACCTGTCCGGGAACGTGCGCTACTTCATCGGCGCCGTACTCGGCGCGAATGGCTACATCCGGGACCGCAACGCGGAGTTCAGCAGGAAGGATGTGCCGCGCGCCGAGGTGCTGACGGAGATCGAGGCGGCGTTTGCGGCGATGCAGAAGGGGCTGGGACACGTCACGGAGGGAGATCTCGACAAACCGTACGGCCAACCGATCGGCGGACAGCAGCTCACCATCGGTGACGCCCTGCTCCACCTCGTCACCCATCTCACCTACCACCTGGGCCAAGTAGACTATCACCGGCGGATAGTAACGGGCCAGAACGTCGCGGTCGGGACGATAGCGGTTGGCGAGATGGCGACGGCAAGGCCGGCATAAGACTAGACGGCTAGACGGTTAGTCGGTTAGTGGGTTAGTCGGTTAGTCGGTTAGTCGGATCCGTCGTAGACGCAGCCGGTCGTTGCCGTCTCCCGCAACTCGATCCGAAAAAGCCCCGGGAGTTGAGGCTTGAGCTTGCGCCACACCCACCGCGCGAGCAGCTCCGTGGTGGGGTTCTCGAGGCCGGGAATCCCGTTCAAATCATGATGATCGAGCTCGGCGACCATCGGCGCGGCCGCGTCGATGATATCGGAAAAGTCCACCACCCAGCCGGCCTTCCGGTCCAGCGGACCGCGCACCGAGACTCGCAGCGTGAACGAGTGCCCGTGCACGCGCGCGCACGGGTGTGACGGCGGAACGTTGGGCAGGTGATGCGCGGCCTCGAACGTGAACTCCTTGAAGATCTCCACGTCAGGGAATCCCCAGATACTTGTGAGTCTGCAAGCTCAACCGCCAGCGCGGATGCGCCAGACAGTACGCCATGGCGAGCTCCGTATTCCGCTCGCGGTCCGGCCCGTCCATGGGCTGCAGATAGAAATTCTTGAAGGCGAGATCGTCATAGCGCTCGGGGTCCCCACCCTCTTGAGGATAGACCAGCTTCAACTCGTCCCCCGTCTTCACGATCAGTTCCGCCTCCGCCTTCGGGCTCACGCATACCCAGTCGATACCGCGGGGCACGACCTGCGTGCCATTGGTTTCAACGGCGACCATGAATCGCGCCCGGTGCAGAGCCTCGATCAGCGGCTCGTCCAACTGAAGAAGAGGCTCCCCACCGGTGCAGACCACCAGCTTCAGGGTCGCTTCCCCCTCCCACCTGGCGGTCACCGCATCCGCGAGCCCCTGGGGCGTATCGAACGAACCCCCACCTGGCCCGTCCGTGCCGACGAACTGCGTGTCGCAAAATCGACAGATCGCGTTCTGCCGGTCCTTCTCACGACCCGTCCACAGGTTGCACCCGGCGAAGCGCAGAAACACCGCGGGACGGCCCGTGTTCGCGCCCTCCCCCTGGAGCGTGTAGTAGATCTCCTTCACGGCGTAGCTCATCGGTACCGGGCCGGGTCCTTTTTTCCAAGCTCCTCGAACGCGCGGAGCCGGAGGAGGCAGGCGTCACAGCGGCCGCAGGCCACGGGGCCGTCCGGCCCTGGGGTGGGATCGTAACAGCTCACCGTCATGCCGAAATCCACTCCCAACTCGAGTCCTTTCGCCACAATTGCCTTCTTCGTCATCTGGATCAACGGCGTGTGGACCGTGAACCCTTCCCCTTCCACACCGGCCTTGGTGCCCAGGTTGGCCATCCGCTCGAAAGCCGCGATGTACTCGGGCCGGCAGTCCGGGTAGCCGGAGTAGTCCAGCGCGTTCACGCCCAGAAAGATGTCCCACGCCCCCGTCACCTCGGCCCATCCCAACGCGAATGAAAGAAAAATCGTGTTTCGCGCCGGGACATACGTAATAGGGATATCGGTCCCCATCCCGTTGAGTGGGCGGTCCTTGGGAACGGGGATGTCGGCCGTCAGGGCCGATCCCCCCATCGCCCGCAGGTCGATCGCGACCGTCTCCTGCCGGGCGCCGAAGTGCTTCGCCACCCGCTTGGCCGCCTCCAGCTCCAGCACGTGGCGCTGGCCATAGGAGAAGGAGAGGGCCAGACAGTCATATCCCTCCCGCCGGGCGATGGCGAGGGTGGTGGCGGAGTCCATTCCACCTGACAGGAGCACGACGGCCTTGGGGGGGGGCATGGTTGAGGAATATCGCATTGGCGGTTCCATTTCGGACCGGAGGAATCACATGCCCGAAAAGCTCCCCGCCTCTGGCCCTTTGCCGAGGCCCAAAAACCCCGACCAGGCCCGCGAGGTCCTGCGCGCCGAGGCGTTCCCGGCCCCCAATGTCCAGGAGGTGGGGCTCGAGGCGATGGAATTCACCTCCATCTGCCCCAAGACCGGCCAGCCGGACTTCGGATCGGTCGTGATCACCTACGTGCCAGACGCGAAGTGCCTGGAGTCGAAGGCGCTGAAGTACTATCTGTGGAGCTTCCGGGACGTGGGAAGTTTCTGCGAGAGTCTCGCGGCGCAGATCGCGGATGACGTGGTCTATGCGGTCGAGCCGAAGTGGGTGGCGGTAGATGTCCACCAGAACGTGCGGGGTGGCATCGCGCTGGTCGCGCGCGCGGAGCGCGGCCGGCACTAGGTCATCGCGGGCGCCCCACCTGCCGGTGAAGGTCAGCGACGTGACGGCGGGAGAGCGCCACGCGAGCCCCCGACTTCAGCAGCACCTCGCCATCCCCACCCGACAATGAGCGGACTTCGACGATCGCGTCGAGGTTGACGATCGCCGACCGGTGCACCCGCAGGAACTTGGGCGGGAGCCATTCGGCGAGGTGCGCCAAGGTTTCGCGCACC
>DATNDQ010000143.1:0-12094 GCA_035553475.1 Gemmatimonadales bacterium | reverse complement strand
CCATCGCCGCCCTGGGCGTCGTGACGGCAGCCTGCGCAAGCATGCAGCCCCCGCCCGGGGCCCCGGCACGCCTCGCCCCACCCGCCATCATCCTCATTTCACCGGACTCGGGTGCGGTGCTCCCCACGTTCTCGGGAGACGCGGTCATCCAGTTCGATGAAGTGATCGACGAAATGGCCCAGGGGACCGGCGGCGCGCCGGGAACAGTGACGGGGCTCGCCAAACAGATCGTGCTTTCGCCGGTCGCCGGGCCCGTCAAGGTCTCATGGCACCGCTCGGCGATCCACATCAAGCCGAAAGAAGGATGGAAGCCGGGACGCGTGTATCACCTCCAGCTCCTGCCCGGCATCGTCGACCTGCACCGCAACGTCCTGAAGCGCGGGGAGACGATCATCTTCTCCACGGGGCCCGCGCTCCCGACCGCCTCTCTGCGTGGCATCGCCCTGTCGTGGGTCGAGCAGCACACCATGCCCCAGGCGCTGATCCGCGCGGTACTGAAGCCGGACACCATCGCGTATCTCACGTACACCGACTCGACGGTGCGCTTCCGCCTCGACGGTATCCCGCCGGGACAATACGTGGTCTATGCGGTGAACGATCAGAACTCGAACCGCGCGCGAGACCAGCGCGAGGCCTTCGACTCGATCACCGTGACGCTCGACAGCACCGCGGCGACCACGCTCTGGACCTTTGTCCACGACACCACGGGGCCCCGGTTGCGCGCACCCGAAGTCCTCGATTCGTCGTCGTTCCGGCTCACCTTCACGGCGGCCCTCTCCCCGGTCCACCTGCCCGACACCGGTACCGTGCACGTCTACGAGCTCCCCGACACCACTCCGGTCGCCGTGTCCGCGGTTCTCGCTCCAGCCGCCAACGACTCGCTGGTCGCGCGGCAACGCGCCATCGCCGACTCTCTCCGGCGCGCCGCGGATACCACACACGCGGCGGTAGACACCACGAAGAAAAAAGTGGCGGCAGGTCGCGACACCGCCGCCCGGAAGCCTCCGGCCCAGGGTCCCCTCACCCATCCGGGGGCCGCCGCAGCGGTCGACAGCACCGTCATCAAGCTCCTGGCCACGCGCCCCATCCCCACCGACAAGCTCGTGGTGCGGACCAGTGCACCCCTGAAGCCTTCGACGAAGTACTTCATACGCGTGACCGGAGCTACGAACCTGAACGGCGTCCGTGCCGACGCGGTGGGCGTCCTCGTGGTCCCCGCCCCCAAGAAGGTCCCGGCGGACAGCACCGCCAAGGTCAAGGCCGACACGGCCAAGGCCAAACCGGACTCCACCAAGCACCCATGACCGACCCGCGCCGGAAACTCCCATCGGTGGACGCGATGCTGGCACAGCCCGGGATCGCGGCGCTCCTGCCGAGCCATCCGCGCCCGCTGGTGGTCAACGCCATCCGGACGGTACTCGACGGCGCCCGCGCGGTCGGAGGCGCGGAGCCGAGTGAGGGGTGGAGCACGGCCGTGACCAACCAGCTGACTCGCGTGGCGGCGCCCTCCTTCCAACCGGTCATCAACGCCACCGGCGTCGTGCTTCACACGAACCTGGGACGCGCCCCCCTCGCCCCTGCCGCCATCGAAGCGATGACGAGAATCGCCGCAGGGTATTCGACGCTCGAGTACGACGTCGGCGCCGGCGCGCGCGGCTCGCGGCATCTCCACTGCCGGGATCTGCTGGTCGAGTTGACCGGCGCGGAGGACGCACTGGTGGTGAACAACGCCGCGGGTGGGTTGCTCCTCGCGCTGTCGGCTCTGGGGCGGGATGGTGAAGCGATCGTCTCCCGGGGCGAGCTCGTCGAGATCGGCGGTGCGTTCCGCGTGCCGGACATCATGGCGCGCTCCGGCGCGAAGCTGGTCGAGGTCGGGACCACCAAC
Organism: Gemmatimonadales bacterium; assembly: GCA_035553475.1. Lineage (GTDB taxonomy): Bacteria > Gemmatimonadota > Gemmatimonadetes > Gemmatimonadales > GWC2-71-9 > 40CM-2-70-7. The sequence goes on along the minus strand of DATNDQ010000143.1, from coordinate 10,209 downwards.
CGCACGCACCTGGATGACTACGCCAAGGCCGTGAGTCACAAGACACGGGTGCTCCTCAAGGTGCACCGGTCGAATTTCAAGGTGTCGGGCTTCACCGCAGACGTGTCTCCCAACGAGGTCTCGCAGCTCGCGCACGCGAGCGGCGCCGCCGCGCTCTTCGACCTCGGCTCCGGGCTGCTGATGGACCTCGCACCCTGGCACCTCTCCGGTGAACCGACGGTGAAGGAGGCGGTGGCCAGTGGCGTCGACCTCGTCGTATTCAGTGGTGACAAGCTCCTCGGCGGACCGCAGGCCGGCATCCTCGTCGGGACGCGCGCGGTGATCGAGGCATGCCGGAAGGACCCCACCGCCCGGGCTGTCCGCGCAGACAAGCTCACGCTCGCCGCGCTCGAAGCCACGCTGCGGCTGTACCGGGAGCCCGAGACGGCACGGCGTGACATTCCGGTGCTGCGCATGCTGACGAAGAGCGCGGACGAGATCAGACATGAAGGCGAGACGCTGGCAAAGGACATTGGCGCCGAGGCGAGCCTGATCCCCGGCGAGTCGGAGGTGGGGGGCGGGTCGTTCCCCGGCACGACGCTCAAGACGTGGCTGGTGCGGATCGCGGTCAGCCATCTCTCCGCCGACGGCCTGTCGGATCGGCTCCGCGGCGGATCCCCTCCGGTGATCACGCGCATCGCGGATGGCCATGTCGTCCTCGACCCGCGCACGCTCTCCCCACGCGAGATCCCCCTGACCGCCCACGCGCTGCGTTCCGCACTCGATGCCTGAGCCGGGCCGGAGACGCAGTGCCGCCTTTCTCGATCGAGACGGCACGCTGATCGAGGACCCCGGGTTCCTCTCGGATCCCGCGAACGTGAAGTTGCTTCCTGGGGCGGCACAGGCGGTCCGGCGCCTCAACCAGGCCGGACTGGCGGTAGTCATCGTGACCAATCAATCGGGTATCGCGCGGGGACTGATCTCGGTACCGCAATACGAAGCCGTCCATGCCCGTCTCGTACAGCTCCTCGCCGGAGCCGGTGCCCGTCTCGACGGCGCCTACGTCTGCCCCCATCATCCTGACATCTCCGGGCCCTGTGAATGCCGGAAGCCCGGCACCAAACTCTTCCGGGAGGCCGCTACCGAGCTCACGCTGGACCTCGGCCGTTCCTTTTATGTAGGAGACCGGATATCCGACATCGAACCAGCCCGCGCGCTCGGCGGTCGTGGCATTCTCGTACGGACCGGTCATGGCGGCGAGTACGCCGAGGGAGCGATCAACGCCGGATATCCGGTGGTGGCAGATCTGCAAACGGCGGTCGATCTGATTCTCGAGCACCAATGACCCGCGCCCTGGTCGCCCTCTCACTGGCACTCGTCGCGGTCACCCCCGCGCACGCACAGACCGATACGGTGCACCAGATCGTCGTCGGCGCCACCGTGACGGGCGCGCTCACGCGGAACGACCGCCGTACGGCGGACGGCACCTACGCGCAAGCGTGGAGTCTGAAGGGCACGCCCGGCCACGTGGTGACGGTCGATCTTGCCTCGAAGGCCTTCGACGCCTTTCTCATGGCGCGGGGCACCGGGCTCGACTCCACCATGGGCCCGCTCCAGGATGACGACTCCGGTGGCCACTGCAATGCCCGCCTGACCCTCAGAATTCCGGCCAGCGGCGAGTGCACCATCGTGGTGACGACGTCGAACCGGAATACGGTTGGAGATTTCACGCTGGCGGTCCGCTCGGGCGCAATCCCGGCGTCCCTCGCCCCCTGTCACGGATGACCGTTACCCCGGTGCGGGTGGCGGTGCTGGCATCTGGCGGAGGGACCAACCTCCAGGCCCTGCTCGACGGCCTGAATGGCGCGAAGAACAAGGCCGCTCGCGTGAGCCAGGTGATTTCCAACCGGAGTGACGCGGGCGCGTTGGATCGGGGGCGCCAGGCCGGCGTGCCGACCTACGCGTTGTCGGATCACACGAATGCCGATGAGTACCTCGAGGCCATCGGGGACGCCCAACTCGTGGTCCTGGCCGGGTATCTCAAATTGGTCCCCAGCGCCGTCGTGTCCCGGTTCGACTGGCGGATGATTAACATCCACCCCGCCCTGCTTCCCGAGTTCGGAGGTCCCGGCATGTACGGCCTCAAGGTGCACCAGGCCGTCCTGAGCTCGGGCAAGAAGGAGTCGGGAGCGAGTGTCCACTACGTGACGGAAGAGTACGACCGGGGCGAAGTCATCGCGCGCGCCCGCGTGCCCGTCCTGCCCGGCGATACCGCCGAGGCGCTGGCGGCGCGCGTGTTGACCGCCGAACACCGGCTGCTCCCGCACGTGGTCACCGTGATGTCTCTGATGGGATTGCCACGCCACGCCGTCCGGCTGGAGGATCTTTGATGCGCTACCGCTGCGCCGCCGTCATCCTGTCTCTCGCGATCCCCGCGACGCTTGCATCGCAGTCGCTCGAGTCCCTCACGCTCCGCTTTGCCGGGTTCACCACCGTTTCCGGTTACGAGCAGGCCGTGACGGATTCGCTGCTGACGCTCCTCCCGGGCGCCACGCGGGACCGTTTGGGAGACATCAGCATCACCCTCGGGTCAGGATCACCGAAGCGGCTCGTCTCCTGCCCACTGGATGAGGCAGGATACGTGGTGGGTGGGGTCACGAGTGAGGGGTACCTCACCCTTCGCCGCGAAGGCCGCATCGCGAGTCCTCTCTTTGAGCAACAGCTCGAGGGGCACCGCGTCACGGTGTTCGGCGCGTCCGGGCCGGTCCCCGGCGTCGTGGGCGTACGCTCGGTCCATCTGACCCGTGGACGAGTCCCGAATGAGGCGCCCTTCACGGTGGATGACGCGTACGTCGACATCGGAGCGTCGTCCGCTGCCGACGCGGCGGCCCTCGGTGTGCGACTGCTCTCCCCCGTGGCGCTGGCCCGGCGGCCCCACCGGTATGGTGACGCCATGGCGGCTCCGGCGGCCGGACGCCATGCGGCCTGCGCCGCCCTCGCCGCCGCTCTGCTCTCTCACCCCAAAATCTCGGGGTCAATGGTCGTCAGCTTCACTGTCCAGGGACTGCAGGGCGGAGACCCCGGCCTGAACGCCGTCATCGCCCTCAAGGGCCCGTTCGCGGACACCCTGACTGCGACATTACCGGTGAAATACCGCGACACCATGGCGGAAACGGTGATGATGGCCGACATCCAGGCGCTCGAACAGCGGCTCGTGCAGTGGATGGGGGGCGCCAAGTGAAAATCTTCCTCACCGTCACGCTTGTGTGCGCCGCATCAGCGGCGCAGGCGCAGTCCACGGTAGCAGAGGCCGATTCCGTCCTGGCGCGCCTGATCCCCACGTATGGCGTCTCGGGGGGCGAAGCCCCGGTGCGCGAGGTCGTGAAGTCCCTGCTCCCCAGCTGGGCGAAGCCGGAGACCGACACGGCAGGCAACTTGTGGTTGCGCGTGGGATCTGGCGGGGCGCCCGTCGTCTACGTCGCGCACATGGACGAAATCGGCTTCCAGGTCACGGCCATCAATCCCGACGGCTCGCTGGAGCTCGACCGAACGGGCGGCTTTTTCGAATCGCTCTTCGAGGGCATGCCGGCGCTGGTTCATACGCCCCGCGGCGACATTCCCGGTGTCTTCCCGCCGCGTGACTCCCTCCCGCGCGACCCCCGTGAGCTGAGGCACCAGCCGCCGGTGGTCCGCGTGGACGGGGACCCCAACCACTCGACGCTCCGGGTGGACGTCGGCACGACCACCCGCGCCGCCACCGAAGCACTTGGCGTCACAGTCGGCAGCACCGTCACCATGCCGAAGAGCTATCAGAAGCTCGCCGGCACGCGCGCCACGGGCCGCTCCTTCGATGATCGGGTGGGCGATGCGTCGCTGATTCTCGCCGTACGCCACCTCGATCGCGCCAAGCTCACCCATGAAGTGATCTTTCTCTGGAGCACTCGCGAAGAGACGGGACTGTTCGGCGCCAGGGCTGCCGCGCGTTCCCTCGGCACCGCGCCCGCGCGGGTCTACGCCATCGATACGTTCGTCTCGTCAGACGCTCCCCTCGACCCCAAGAGCTTCGCCGACCAGCCCCTGGGCCAGGGCCCCGTCGTGCGGGCACTCGACAACAGTTCGGTCACGCCGCCGGCCCTCGTCGACTCGGTCCTCGCGATCGCGTCCGCGCGCCACATCCCGATCCAGGTCGGCACCACCAATGGCGGCAACGACGGCTCGATGTTCGTGCCGTTCGGCGTGCCGGACGTCGCCATGGGGTGGCCGCTGCGGTATTCGCACTCCCCCGCCGAGGTGATCGACTTGAAGGACGTCGCCGCTTTGGCGAACATCGTGCAGGCCACCGCGGAGGTGTGGTGAGAGCGTTGATCTCGGTTTCCGACAAGCGGGGCGTCGCGCCCTTCGCGAAGGAGCTCGCACAGCTCGGCTGGGAGATCGTCTCTACCGGTGGGACCGCCGAGGCCTTGAGGAAGGAAGGCGTGAAGGTGATCTCGATCGACGAGGTCACGGGCTTCCCCGAGATGATGGATGGGCGGGTGAAGACCCTCCATCCGAAGGTCCACGGCGGCCTGCTCGCCCGCCGGGACAATCCCGAGCATCTCGCGGCGATGAAACAGCACGGGATCACGGCCATCGACCTCGTGGCCGTGAATCTCTATCCCTTCCGCGAAACCGTCGCGAAGCCCAGTACCACGTTCGAGCACGCCATCGAGAACATCGACATCGGTGGCCCCTCGATGCTCCGCTCGGCGGCCAAGAACCACGACTCCGTGATCGTCGTGGTGGACCCGGCCGACTACACCGGGATCATCGCCGCGCTCAAGGCCGGGGGCGTGCCCGCCGACGAGCGGCGTCGCCTCGCCACCAAGGTGTATGCCCACACGTCGGCGTATGACGCGGCGATCACGAACTATCTGGCGACCCGCGCCGGCGAGCCCTTTCCCCCCTCCGTGGCCCTGGTGCTCGAGCGGCAGCAGTCACTGCGGTACGGGGAGAATCCGCACCAGCCGGCGGCTCTTTACGTGACGGACGAGGCGCGCGGGATGCGGGACATGGTGCAGCTCCACGGGAAGGAGCTGTCCTTCAATAATCTCCTGGACGTCGACGCCGCGGTCAGCTCGGTCCTGCCCTGGGACTCCGAACATCCCGCCTGCGCCATCATCAAGCACACCACGCCCTGCGGGCTGGCGCTTGGGGGCTCGGCAGCGGAAGCGTACCAGCGCGCGCTGGCCACCGACCGCCAATCAGCATTCGGCTCCGTGATCGCGTACAACGTCCCGGTAGACCGGGCCGCCGCCGAGGCGATGCGGGACCTGTTCGTCGAGGTGGTGGTGGCCCCGGCGGTGGCGGAGGACGCCCTGGCGGTGTTCCGGGAGAAGAAGAACATCCGGGTGATTACCTTGCCCCGGCCTGACGCGACCCCGACCTGGGACTACAAGCGGGTGCGGGGCGGATTCCTGGTCCAGGAGCGCTTCCGGCCCGGGTCCCCGGACGCCGAGAAGGCGTGGACCGTACCGACCAAGCGCAAGCCGACCGACGCGGAGTGGCGGGATTTACGCTTCGCCTGGGCGGCGGTCGGTGTAGTAAAATCCAACGCGATTCTCCTGGCCCGGGGAGAGGCCGCCATCGGCATCGGCGCGGGCCAGATGTCGCGTGTGGACAGCTCGTTCCTGGCGGTCCACAAAGCCCGGCAACAGGGACATGATCCGAAGGGGAGCGTCCTCGCCAGCGACGCCTTCTTCCCCTTCCGGGACGGCATGGACGAGGCGGCCGCCGCCGGCGTGCGGGCGGTCATCCAGCCCGGCGGATCGGTGCGGGATCCTGAAGTCATCGGGGCCGCGGACGAGCACGGCATCGCGATGGTAGTGACCGGTACTCGGCAGTTCCGACACTAAGCGGAGACTCTGAGCCTATGAACGACCGCGACGCCAGGCCCCCTTACGGCATTGGCGCCCTCACAGCCCTCGTCGTGTTCGGGCTGTATCTGCTGACGCTGGCACCCACGGTGCAGTACTGGGACGCCCCCGAATACATGGCGGCCGCCCACGGCTTCGGGATTCCACACCCGCCGGGGAACCCGCTCTTCGTGCTCCTCGCGCACGTGTGGGGATTGCTCCCCCTCGCCGCCGACTACGGCAAGCGGATCAACCTCTTCGCGGCGTTCACCAGTGCCTGCTCCGCGGGGCTCTGGTTCATGATCACCGAGCGGTGGCTCCAGCCCATCGTGCCCGTCCGCGTCGTGCGGTTCATCGCCGCCTTCACCGGCACCATCGCCGGCGCCGCGGCCTTCACGGTGTGGAACCAGTCGGTCGTGAATGAGAAGGTCTACACGGTCTCCCTCCTCACCATCACGCTGGTGCTCTGGCTCGCGATCCGCTGGTCCGATCAGGGACCCGGGGCGCGTCGCGACAACTTCATCGTTCTGATCATCTATCTCCTGATCCTGACGACCGCGAACCATCAGATGGGGCTGCTGGCGGGTCCCGCGGTGCTCGCGCTCGTGCTGATGGTCGACTGGCGGGTGATGCTCAGTCCTCGGGTGCTCGTCGCCTCCGCGGTGGCGGTACTCGTCGCCCTGACCGTGTACCTGATCCTGCCGCTGCGGGCCATGCATCACCCCTACATGAATGAAGGGGACCCGCAGACCTGGCAGGCACTCTCGGACGTGCTCGGCCGCGCGCAGTACGGCAAGCCATCCGTTTCCGACCGGCAGGCGACGTTCTTCGCGCAGATCGGAATGTGGGTCCAGTACTTCACGTGGCAGTGGGGCCGCGACCTGGCCGACCGCACGCAGGGGCTGTTCGCGATCGGCTTCGGCGTGCTCGGTCTCCTTGGCGCCGTGCGCCACTGGATCGCGGAGCGGCGGCAGGCGATCGCGATGATCACCCTCATGTTCACGGTGACCATCGCGCTCATCTTCTACCTCAACTTCAAGTACGGGTATTCGGAGTTCGCGGGCCAGCAGCTGATTCGTGAGGTACGCGAGCGGGATTACTTCTTCATCGTGTCGTATTCGGCTTGGGGCGTGTGGGTCGCGATGGGCCTGGCCACGCTCATGGAGTGGTTCCAGGAGGGTCTGCAGGCCCGCGTGCCCGCCGCCCCGCAACGGTGGCTGCTCGTGTCACCGGTGGCGGCGCTCGCGCTGATTCCCCTCTGGACCAACCACCTGAGCGCGCCCCGGAGCGGTGAGACGATGGCCCGGGACTTCGCCCATGACCTTCTGAACTCGCTCGAACCGTACGCGGTGATCATCACCGGCGGCGACAACGACACCTTCCCGCTCTGGTACGCGCAGGAGGTCGATCACGTCCGCCAGGACGTCACGGTCATCGTGACCTCCCTCGGCAACATCAACTGGTACCTCGAGCAGGCGCAGAACCGGCCTCTGCCCACCTACGACGCGGCGGCGGGTCCGGCATTCCTCCGCAACCGGACGTGGACCAAACCGGGCCCCTGGTTCACCAAGCTTTACACGACGCCCAGCGACACGTTGCCGGAGGTAGAGGGCGTCCCGCAGCCGGTGAGCGGAAAGCTGGGACCGCTCGCCATCACGCTCGATCCGCGGTCACTCCCCAACCCGGGGTACTTGACCCGCATCGATCTCGCGGTCTACGAGATGATCAAGGAAGACCTCGGCAAGAGGCCGATCTACTTTTCCACCACGACGGCCGACTACGGAGACCGGCTGGGCCTGTCGCCCTATCTGGTGACCGAGGGCATGGTTCGCCACCTGATGACGACGCCGGTGGTGGCCAGCGACAGTATCAAATTGAGCCCCGTGCAGGGCCGCTTGACCAACATTCCCCTGACGGTCACGCTGGCCTTCGACGTCTATCATGGCGCCAGCGCCGCCCGGTACCGCCCCAAGGGCTGGGTGGATGGCGCGTCCCAGAACATCCTGGTCCCCTACATCATCACCTACGACACCGTCGCCGAAGCCCTCGCGAAAACCGATCAGAAGCGGGCCCAGCAGGCGTATGACACGGCGGTCGCCATCCTCCGGAATACGCGGTACCAGTTCCAGTTGGCGCCGCCGACGCCCTAGGGGATGATTAGCTTACAGGCCTCTTCAACCTGACCGGCAATGGACGAGACGACCGCGACGACGACCGCGACTGACGCGAAGCGCCCGCCGTACCTGATGGCCCTGGGTGTGGTCGTCGGTACGCTGGTGCTCTACATCCTGACGCTCGCCCCCACGACGCAGTTCTGGGACACGTCCGAATACATCGCCGCCGCGAAAGTGCTTGGCATTCCGCACCCGCCCGGCAATCCCCTCTTCACCATGATGGCGCACGTCTGGGGCTTTTTCCCGCTGATGGCGGGCTATGCGGCGCGCATCAACCTTTTCGCAGGCGTTACGAGCGCGGTCGCGGCGGGGTGCTGGTTCCTGGTCGGCGAGCGCTGGCTCCGGGACATCGTGCCGCTGCAGCTGCCCCGACGGCTCTGCGCGCTGGCGGGCGCGATCGTGGCGGCCACCGCGTTCACCGTGTGGAACCAGTCCGTGGTGAACGAGAAGGTCTACACGCTGTCGCTCCTCTCGATCGCCCTGATTCTCTGGTTGATCGTCCGCTGGGATGACCAACCCGCGGGCGAGGCCCACGACCATCACCTGCTCGCGATCGTCTACCTGCTCGCGCTGACTTCCACCAACCACATGATGGGCGTGCTCGTGGGCCCCGTGGTGGTGGTGCTCCTCTTCCCGCCCCTGATGACCAACCGGGCCCCCACCGGTGCCGGCCGCAACGCCGAATGGGGACAGTGGTTCGCCTTCTCGGCGGTGTTCACGGTGATCGTCTGCACCGGGCTCGAGAGCATGGGGGTGGTCATCGCGGGACTCGTCATCTTCGCGCTCGCGTTCGTGTTCACCCTCTATACCAAGAACTGGCGCTTTGCCCTGGTCGCATTGGCCGTCACGGCCATCGGCCTGTCCGTCTACGTGTTCCTGCCCATTCGCGCCGCGCACTTCCCTCCCATCAACGAGGGCGAGCCGACCACGTGGCCGGCGCTGAGGGATGTCCTGACCCGCGCGCAGTACGGCAAACCGGCGGTCACGGAGCGGCAGGCGAGCTACTTCGCCCAGCTCGGCATGTGGGTGCAGTACTTCACGTGGCAGTGGGGACATGACCTGCGGCAGAGCTACGAGGCCGCCCTCGCCGTAGTGTTCGGCGTCCTCGGTGTCCTGGGCGCGATCCGCCACTGGTACGCCAATCGCCGTCACGCGATCGCGATGACGGTCCTCATGCTCACGCTGACCTTGCTCCTGATCTCGTACCTCAACTTCAAGTACGGATTCTCGTGGGACGCTTCGAAACCGACGTGCGGTCCCGTGCCGACCGGGGACTGCATCCCGCGTGAGGTTCGCGAGCGGGACTACTTCTTTATTTGCTCGTTCGCGCTTTGGGGCATCTGGGTGGGAATGGGACTGGCCACCGTCATGGAGTGGCTGCAGGACGGGCTCAAGGTTCGCGAGCCGAGCGAGGCCCGCCGCTGGGCGTTCGCGAGTCCGGTCCTCCTCGTCGCGGTCGTGCCCCTCTTCGCCAACCGCCTGACCGCTTCCCGGCACGGCGAGACGCTGGCGCGCGACTTCGCCGTGGATCTCCTGCAGTCGGTCGAGCCGTACGGCGTACTGGTGACGGCCGGGGACAACGACACATTTCCGCTGTGGTACGCCCAGGAGGTCGAGCACGTCCGTCAGGATGTGACGGTACTCAACCTCTCTCTCGGGAACACCGACTGGTACCTGCGGCAGATGCAGCGGCGGCCCCTGGCCGACTTCGACACCGCGAATGCCCTGCCGATCTACAAGGGACACACGTGGGTCAAGCCGTCGGGTCCGCCGATCGCGGCGACGCCGGACCAGGTCGACGCCATTCCGCCCGTGTATCCGGTGCAGCAGCGGTCCATGCTCCACTTCGGGACCATTCCCATCATCGTGGATCCGCAGTACCTCGGGAAGGACTACCTCGAGCGCGCGGACATCGTCACGCTCATGGTGATCCGCGATCAGATGGGCAAGCGGCCGATCTATTTCTCGCGGACGACCGGCTACTACCCTGACCAGTTTGGCCTCTCCGCCTACCTCGAGGGTCAGGGCTTTGCCCGGAAGCTCATGCCGGCGCCGATCGTGGCGAGCGACAGCGTGGTGCTGACGCAGGAGATGGGGTACGTGAACATCCCCCGCTCCACGGCCCTGCTCACGGAGCTCTATCACCACGCGACCACGACGCGGCC
>DATNDQ010000142.1:0-26459 GCA_035553475.1 Gemmatimonadales bacterium | reverse complement strand
AAAAGCTCTGGCGAGAGAGCTGGCACGAGGGGAGCGGCCTGTCGCGCGTGATCGGACGCGCGAGCCCCGGGGGCATGCTCGATGACCAGGTGCAATCGGCGTCCGCGTTTCTGGATGCGTACGAAGCGACGGGGGCCGACGCCTGGCTCGCTCGGGCCATCGCCGTGATGGAGCACGTCGAGCGCGCACATGGCGACAGCCAGGGCGGTTACTGGGACATTTCCAGCACGGGCGGCAAGGCGTACCTGGCCGTCCGCGGGAAGCCGGCGCAAGACGCGCCGTCCCCTTCGGGAAATGGGGTGGCTGCGCTCGTGCTCGCGCGACTCGCCGCCATCACGGATGACGCGCTGTGGCGTGGCCGTCTCGACCGCCAGGTGCGGACGTTCGCGGGTGCCGCGGGTCAACTCGGCCTTCATGGCGCTACCCTCCTGCGAGCCATCGACTGGGCCCTTCATCCCGTCACGCGCATCGAGGTTGCCGGCCCCCTGGGCCCGGGCGAGGCGTGCGCGATGCATCTCGCCGCGTTGCAAACTTGGCGGCCCCGCCGCGTCGTGATCAGGCGTTCCGGTGACCGGCCGCAGGCCACCGTCTGTGTCGGGACGACCTGCTCCCTTCCCGTCGCGACCAAGGCCGCTCTTGCCGAGCTCGTCGCATGAACAAGCGCATCCTGGGCCGCACCGGTTTCGCCGTTTCGGAGATCGGATTCGGAGCCTGGGCCATCGGCGGCAACACGTACGGCAATTCCTACGGCCCCACCGATGACGCGGAGTCTCAGCGGGCGGTCCGAAGAGCGCTCGATCTGGGATGCACCTTCTTCGATACCGCCGACGTGTACGGTCACGGACATAGCGAAGAAGTCCTCGGCGCGGCACTCGCCGGCGAGCGCTCGAAAGTCGTCGTCGCGACGAAGGTGGGCGGCAACTTCTACAACCGCGGCGTTCACGCGCTCCTCCACGACCGCATCGGTCAGATGCTCGGGTCGCCCTACGACGCCATCCCCGCCGACGCCCCGCTCCCCGTGACGCACGATTCCACATTCACTCCGGAGTACGTCCGCTTCGCGTTGGAGCAGAGCCTGCGGCGACTGGGCACCGACTATGTGGACCTGCTCCAGCTGCACAATCCGGCACTGAACCTCATCGCGGCGATGGACACGTACGGCGTGCTCGAAGATCTCAAGCAGGAGGGGAAGATCCGGGCGTATGGGGTTTCGATTCACCCGGTTGAGGAAGGGATGGCCGCCATTCAGGCGACCATGCCCGACACCATCCAGGTCGTGTACAACATCGCGCGGCGCGAGCCCGAGGACGGCCTGCTCGCCGCGGCGCGGGCGGCCAACGTCGGCATCATCGCCCGGGAGCCCCTGGCCAACGGGTTTCTCGCGGGACGGTACGGAGCGGATGCGGCGTGGGAAGCCGGAGACATCAGGGCCCGGATGCCCCGGCCCTACGTGGCGAAGATGACGGCGCTGGGGGCCCGGGTGTCGGAGCTCGCGGCCCAGTCGCGGGTCTCACCGGCTCAACTGGCGCTGCGGTTCGTGCTGGACAACCCGGACGTGGGTGTCGTGATTGTAGGGATGAAAACCGTGAAGCAGGTCGACGACAACTTCGCACTGGAGCAGTGATGGCAGCCACGAAAGCCGTGATCGATACCGCGCAGGGTGTGATCGAGCTGGACCTCTTCTCCGATGAGGTGCCCGGCACGGTCGCGAACTTCGAAAAATTGGCCAAGGAAGGGTTCTACGACGGGACCACGTTCCATCGCGTGATTCCGAACTTCATGATCCAGGGCGGCGATCCGTACTCCAAGACCGGCAAGGGACGCGTCGGCACCGGCGGGCCCGGCTACACCATCAAGTGCGAGACCCACCTCAACAAGCACCGGCATGTCGCCGGCACGCTCTCCATGGCGCACGCGGGCAAGGACACCGGCGGTTCTCAGTTCTTCATTTGTCATGCCCCGCAGGGTCACCTGGACGGCGTGCACACCGTATTCGGGCAGGTCACCAAGGGGATGGACATCGTCAACAAGATCAAGCAGAACGACAAGATCAATTCGATCAAGGTTTCGTGATGCGGACGCTCGCGCTCGCCGCGGTGAGCTTGGTCGTCCTGGCCGCGCTTCCCTTGTCCGCTCAGGACCGCGGCGCGTGGATCGCGCGTCTCGGCACGGACACGGTGGCGCTCGAGACCTACCTGCGTACCGCCACGGGCATTCGTGGTGAGATCGTCACGCGGTCGCCCATCGCACTGCACCGCATCTACACGGTGACGTATGGCGCGGGCGGGTGGACCTACGAGCTGGTGACACACAACATCGGTGGCGCACCGAACGTGCCGGCCGAGGCCAAGGCCAATGGCTCGGGCACGCCGTACCTCTTTCCGGCAGTCGGCCCGATCGAGGACGTCGTTCGATCTCTGAAGGGCGATTCCGCCACCGTCGCGGGCGTGCAGATGACCAACGGCCATGCGGTCGCACTGTCGGTGAAGCGAGTGACCCGGGATTCGGTCCGAATGTACCTGGGGCCCATCGTCGGACCATTCGTCGGCGTGCTCGACAGCGCGGGCAATCTCACGAGTATCTCGGGCCAGCAGACTACGGAGAAGTACGATTGGGAGCGGGTGCGAGACCTCGACCTCGCCACACTCGGGCCCAAGTTCGCGAGCCGTGCCGTCGCGATCCTCTCGCCGCGCGAGACGACCACGGTGGCCACAGGTGGTACCGGAATCACCATTACGTACGGCAGTCCCTCGGTTCGAGGGCGCGCCATCTTCGGCGCGCTCGTTCCCTGGGGTCAGGTGTGGCGCGCGGGCGCGAACGCCGCGACCACCTTGAAGACCACCGGGCCCGTGAGCATCGCCGGCCACGTGATTCCGGCGGGTGCATACACACTGTGGATCCTGCCCACACCGACGGCGTGGACGCTGGTGATCAACAGGGAGACCCTGGCTCCCTGCGGCGCCGCGTGTCCGGCTCAGCGGGCCCCCCTGTGGGGCACGGACTACTCCGCCGACTCGGATCTCGTCCGCGTCCCGATGCTGGTCCAGCAGGTCCCCGCGCTCATCGAGCACTTCGGGATCACCGCCACTCCGCAGCGCGGGATGACGGGCGACGCTGCGCTCGTCACGTTCGCCTGGGAGCACACCAGGGCATCGGTCGAGCTTCGGAAGCCCAAGTGAACGTCGACTTCGCGGTCGTCTCCGACTACGCCCTGGTCGACCAAGCGGGCAAGATTTCGGTCCTCGGCATCTTCCAGCACATCTGGGTCCAGCAGTTCCCGGCCATGCACCCGCGGCTGCACCTCGTTCTGCGGCTCAAAGGCAAGCGCACGGAGATCGGCGAACACCCCGTGCAAATCCGCCTCGTGGATGACCGGGACACGGAAATCCTTGGCGGGGCCGGCACGGTCAACTTCGCTGAACCTCCGGCGGGGGTCACGGACATCGAAGCCGCCGCCATCCTGGTCTTCGACGTCCCATTTCCGCATCCGGGGACCTACCGTTTCGCCATTTCGGTGGACGGCGCGCCAGCGGCATCGGTCCCCATCACCGTGAGTCAGATGCCCGCACCACCCGGCGGTGGCAACCCGCTGCATTAGATTCACCGCGTGCCACGACCATTTTCACGGCTCCCCTGGCTCCTCCTGATCGCGGCGATCGCGCTCAGCTGGAGCCTCGGCGGGCATCGGCTCCTCGACCCCGACGAGGGACGAAACGCCGAAGTGGCGCGTGAGATGGTGCAGTCGGGGGATTTCCTGGTCCCCCACCTCGACGGCCTTCCTTACCTCGACAAGCCGGTTTTCTACTTCGCCGCCGCCGCTGCGTCCATGGAGGCACTCGGCCCGACCGAAGGGGCCGCCCGTCTCCCCGCCCTGTTCTTCACTCTCGCGTCCGTCGCGCTGGTGGTCTGGTGGGCCCGCAAGCGCTGGGGTCCGGAAGCGGGGTGGCTCTCCGGCCTCGCGCTCGCGACCATGCCCCTCGTGTTCGCCTTCGCGCGCGAGACCATCTTCGACAGCACGCTCGCGTTTTTCCTCACGGCCGCCATCCTCGCCTTCGTCGAGAACCGGCCGGCGCTGGCCTGGGCCGCGATCGGACTTGGAGGGCTCACCAAGGGACCGGTGGCCATTCTCGTTCCCTTGCTCGCGATCGTGCCGTACGTGCTCCTCACCGGACGCTCCCTCGGGCGGGTATTCGCGTGGCGGGGGTTGGTGCTTTTTCTTCTCATCGCGCTGCCCTGGTTCCTCGTGGTGACCGCGCGTCATCATGAGTTCCCGGACTACGCGTTCGTCCGGGAGACGTTCCAGCGCGTCACCACCAAGGGCTTCCACCGGACCGCCCCGTTCTGGTACTACATCCCGATTGTCCTGGTCGGCGCCTTCCCATGGATCGTCCCCGCCCTGGCACAGGTTGGCCGTCCGGGGCGCTGGCGCTGGCTCTGGGAAGCCCGTCGGGTGAACCAGACGGCGCAGGACGCGCTCCTGCTCTTGAGCTGGCTGATCGTGCCCCTGGTGTTCTTCTCCCTGAACCAGTCGAAGCTGCCGCACTACGTGTTGCCGCTGCTCCCCGCCATCGCGCTGGCGGCCGGATACGGTCTCTCCCGGCAGGGGTTGTCGCTGGGCGCCAAGGCGTACGTCCCGGTCGCCTGCCTCCTCGGGCTCGGATTGATCACGCTGACCGTGTGGTTCCCCGCACCCATCTCGCTCACGCCCGCCGAAAAGGGCGCGATGCCCACCGTGGCGCTCGCCCTGGGCCTGGTGCTGGTAGCGTCGGGACTCACGGTCGCCCTGGCGATCCGGCGCGACAGCCCGTCTCTGGGCGCCGCCGCGTACGCCGCGATCGTCATCGCGATTCCGGTCTTTGGGGGGACCCTGCTTCGCGCGGTCGGCGAAGACCGCTCGTCCGCTCCCGTCGCCGACGCCGTCGCCGCGGCCCTGTCGCAATCGGCTGCGGCCGGCGCACCCGCGCAGGTCGTGGGCGTCGGCGCGTTCATTCCGTCGCTGCCTTTCTATCTGCGGCGGACCATTCCCGTCGCGACTGCGACGGGGAAGGAGCTGACGAGCACCTACATCGCCGATTACGCCGACCACTTCCGCACCGTACCCGGATCGCCGCTTCTCACCGCTGACGCCTGGCGCGATCTTCTGGCGCGCTGTCCTCTGCCCACGATCTTCATCGCCCGCGCCGGTGACCGGGACGTACGCGCCACACTCCACGGACGCCTTCCGCTCCTGGCTGAGGACGGCCGCTTTACGGCGTACGGTCCCTGCCGCGGCGGCCGTCCCAGCGGCCGCTAGATGTGCGGGATCTTCGGAGTCGTTTCCCTCACCGGACGTCCGCTTCGCCACCCCGAGTGCCTCGAGCAGATGGCATCGTCCCTGGCGCACCGGGGGCCCGACGGGCAGCGGATCGTCGGGCACGAACGGGCCCGACTGGGCGCGCGGCGGCTCGCCATCATGGACCTCACCACGGGCGACCAGCCCTTTCAGAGTCCCGATGGCGCGATCTGGATGGTGTGCAACGGTGAGATCTACAACGCGCCTGAGCTGAGGCGTGAAGCGACGGGCTGGGGATATCCGTTCCGGTCCACCGGAGACATCGAGACGATCGTCCCGCACTACGAGCGCTCGGGGGCCGACGTGGTGCGCCGCCTCGATGGCATGTTCGGTCTCGCGATCTGGGATGATGCGCGGCGCCGCCTGATCCTGGCACGCGATCGGGCCGGAGAAAAACCGCTCTTCTGGACGGTCGTGGACGACGAGCTCCGGTTCGCATCCGAGGTACAGGCACTCCTCGTCTTCCCCGACCAGGCCCGGCGCATCGACCGGAACGCCGCCGGTCTCTACACGGCGCTCGGCTACGTCCCCGCTCCGCACTCCATGATCGCCGGTATCTCCAAGCTCCCGCCCGGTGGCTTGCTGGAAGCTTCCGCCGGTGGCGTCACGGTGCGCTCCTACTGGAGCGCGGCGGACGCGGCTCACGGAGCCGACCGCCTCGAATCCGCGCATCAGTTGCGCGACGCCCTGGTCGGCGCCGTGCGCCGGGAGCTGATGTCGGATGTGCCGATCGGCGTGTTCACGAGCGGGGGACTCGATTCGTCCTTCCTTGCCGCGGCGGTCGCACGCGCCATGCCTGGCCAGCGGATTCACACGTACGCCGCGCGTTTCTCCGCCGAGGGGTACGACGAGAGTGATTTCGCGCAGGCCGTGACCCGCGACATTCACTCCATCCACCACCCGGTGACCGCGGACGACGTATCCCTGGCGCGGGCCTTCGAAGTGGTGACCTCCCGTCTCGCTGAGCCGGTCGGCGACCCCGCCATCCTGCCGACCTACCTGTTGGCCGAGGCCGCGCGGGCCGACGTGAAGGTGGTCCTGTCCGGTGAGGGGGCCGACGAACTGTTCGGGGGTTATCCCACGCACCTGGGGCACAAGGCCGCGGGGATCTACGGGCACATCCCGAGCCCGCTCCGTGGCCTGCTGGCGAAGGCCGTCGAGCGGTGGCCCACCTCTCCCGGCAAAGTCACCATCGAGTTCCTGCTCAAGCAGTTCGTGGGCTCGGCGGGCCGGCCGTTGCTGGAACGACACGCCGCCTGGTTCGGTGCGCTTGGCCCCACCGAAGAGAGCGTGGCCGCGTTCGCCAGGTTGTTGCAGGACTTCCCGGCGGCGCCCGACCTGGATCGCGTGCTTTGGCTGGACTTCCTCACCTACTTGCCGGACAACCTGCTGGTGAAAGTGGATCGGGGCACGATGCTCGCCTCGATCGAGGCCCGCGCCCCCTTCCTGGATCGCGAAGTCCTCGAGCTGGTCTTGCCGGTGCCCGCGGCCCGCAAGGTGCGGGGGTGGGAGACCAAGGCGATATTGAAGGAAGCGGCGTGGGGGTTGGTGCCCGCGTACGTCATCGATCGCCGGAAGCGCGGCCTCTCGGTCCCCGTGGCTTCCTGGCTCAACGGTGCCCTGCGAGACCGGGCGGCGCGGTACTTCACGGCGCCGCGATTCGGTGGAGAGCGCGTGACGGCGCTGTGGGCCGAGCACCGCGAAGGAAAAGCCAATCACGCCCGCAAGCTCTGGCCGATGCTGATCGCCGAGATGTGGGCCGACCGCTGGAATGTGAGCCTATGACCCGCGAAGAAGCCGTGGCCCTGATGCAGCAATACACCGCGTCCCCGTCGCTCCGGCAGCACATGCTGGCCGTCGAAGGGGCCATGCGTGCCTACGCGGTGAAATCGTCGGAGGATGTTGAGACCTGGGGTCTCGCGGGCCTGCTCCACGACTTCGACTACGAGCGTTACCCGAATGACGCGCACTCGGCCACCGAAGAGCATCCGAGCTGGGGTGTGCGCCTCCTGCGCGAGCGTGGCGTCGGGGAGCCCGTGTGTCAGGCCATTCTCGGCCACGCCGACTACACGGGTGTGCCCCGGGAGACCGCGCTCGCGAAGACACTCTTTGCGGTGGACGAGCTCTGCGGGTTCCTGGTCGCGTGCGCGCTGGTCCGTCCCTCGAAGAGCCTCACCGACCTCGAGGTCTCGTCCGTCAAGAAAAAGCTGAAGGACAAGGCGTTCGCCCGCGGCGTCAACCGTGACGACGTCCGCCGCGGCGCCGAGGAGCTCGGCGTGCCGATGGACGACCATATCGCCTTCGTGATCGGTGCCCTCCGCCCTATCGAGCGCTCGCTCGGCCTGGGTTCGGCCTAGCTCCGTGCCCGCAGCCGGCGCCGGAATCTCACGGGCCTTAGACCGCGTGACCGGCACCCGGCCGATCCCGGGGAACGCGCTGGTGCTCCACACCGACTCCGCCCGCGCCTTGAACGCGATGCTCGCCCTCATTCGGCAGGCGGAGCGGTGGATCCACTTCGAGAACTACATCATCCGGGACGACGCAACCGGCCGGCGCTTCGCGGAAGCGCTGTCGGAGCGCGCCCGTGAAGGCGTCAAGGTCCGTGTGTTGTATGACGCTCTCGGCAGCTGGGGCACCTCCAGTTCGTACTGGAATCGGCTGCGGAAGGCCGGCGCCGAAGTCCGCGCCTTCAACCCGCTCTTCCACGGCCGCCCCTTTCATCTATTACGGCGTGACCACCGCAAGCTGCTCGTGGTGGACGGCGACCGCGCGATGGTCGGTGGTTTGTGCATCGGCGACGAGTGGGCGGGCGACCCGGCACGGGGACGCCAGCCGTGGCGCGATACGATGATCGCCCTGCGGGGCCCCGCGGCCGCCGGACTCGACGCGACCTTTGGGCGGGTGTGGCGAAGGGCGGGTGATCCCCTGCCCGCCGACGAGTTCAACGGTTCCCCCGCGGAGGCGGGCGCGACGGCCGTCCGTGTCGTCGAAGGCGTCCCTGACGGCGCGCGCGCCTGGCGGGTCGTCGGTCTCCTGCTCACCACGGCGACGGAGCGGCTCTGGCTGACCGATGCCTATCTGGTGGCACCGGCGACGCTGTTCGCGGGTCTGCTGGACGCGGCGCGGGACGGCGTCGACGTCCGGATCCTGGTCCCCGGCGCGACCGACATCGCGGCGGTCAGGGCCATGACCCGCATCGGCTATCGCGACCTCTTGCATGCGGGCGTCCGGCTGTTCGAGTGGCAGGGGCCCATGTTGCACGCCAAGACGCTGGTGGCGGACCGGCAGTGGGTGCGCGTCGGCTCGAGCAACATCAACGTCTCGAGTCTGCTCTCGAACTACGAGCTGGACGTCATCGTCGACGACGAGGCGCTCGCGGCCGAGATGTGCGAACAGTTTCATCGCGACACGGCGGGGGCGCGCGAGGTCGTGATGGTCGCTCGGAAGCGCTTGCCCCCTCGCCTCACCGATGCCGCCGTCGTCGAGCCCGTCCCGCATCAGCCGTGGCCGTACGAGCGCGCCCGCAAGGGGATGGTGACGTTGCGTCAGGTCGCGGGCGGTCTCCGGCGCCGGCTGGGCTGGGCGGCGGCGGCCCTCGCTGCCGGAATGGGCGCATTGCTGCTCATCTTTCCCGGAGTGATGAGCGTCACGTTGGCCGTTCTCGCCTTCTGGGTAGCCGTCGTGTTCGCCTGGTACTCGTTGAGCCGCCGGGGACAGGCCCGGGCCACCGATGTCCCGTGATCCCCAACCTCAGGTAGGGGGTGCGCGTATAGAACACCGGGAGGAGGCCGAGTTAGTCTCCCGGTCGCTGGCGGGCGATCGGGCGGCGTTCGGCGCTCTGGTGGACAAGTATGCGGCGCAGGCCCGGCGGGTCGCGCGGGCAGTTCTGCGGGACCCCGACGATGCCGACGACGCCGCACAGGACGCCTTCCTATCGGCGCTGGTCAAGCTGGAGCAGTACGATCCGCGCCGGCCGTTCGGTCCCTGGTTGATGCGGATCGTGGCCAATGCCGCCACGGATCGGCGCCGTCGGCGCTCGGTACGCAGTGCCGAGCCCCTCGACGTCGGCGTGGTCGGCGGGGGCCCTCGGCCCGATACCGCGGCGGAGCGCAGCGCGCTCTCGGAGCGGCTGCGCCAGGCGCTGGCCGAGTTGCCCGAACGGCGGCGGCTGGCCGTCGTGCTGTTCGATGTCGAGGGGTATTCACACGCGGAGATCGCGGGGATGCTGAAGATCCCCGAGGGGACAGTGCGGTCCGAAGTGTTTCACGCGCGACGCAAGCTGCGCACGTTACTGGAAGACTGGAGGGAGCCGTCATGATGGAAAAGCTGCCATTCGAACACGAGCCTGATGCCGAGCTGGGTGCCGCGCTCCGGGAGGCCCTCGCGCCTGCCGGGCACGAGGCCTTCGTCGCGCGGGTGATGGCGGGGGTCTCCACCACGAAGCCCGAGTCGTGGGACATTCTCGCCGGCTGGGCCGGTCGCGGCATCGCGGCCGCGCTCCTCGTCGCCCTCGGCGCCGGATTCGCCGCGGGGCGCGCGATGCAGCCGTCGAACGCCTCGATCGAGGAGGGGCTGATGACTGCCCCGGCCGACTCCGGCACCGCCGCGGCGGCCCTGGTCCGCGGGAACAATCCACCGGACGCGAGCATCGTGTTCGCGGTGCGGCCGTAACGCGATGTTCAACCGTTCGAAGGCACAAGCGATCGCGCTGCTCGCCGCGGTGTTCGTGGTGGGTGGCGCCGCGGGTTGGGAGCTCGATACCTGGGCCCACCGTCCCCGTCCCCATGGGCCCGACGCGTTCGTGAACTACCTGACCGGAGAGCTCAAGCTCGACTCTCTGCAACGGGATTCGGTCCGGGCCGTATTGGTCCGGCACAAGCCTCAGATGGACAGCATCTGGAAAGACGTACACACACGGGTGGACTCGCTCCGCCACGTCATGCGGGGGGAAATCTTCACCCACCTGACCGACGCCCAGCGGACGAAGTACCTGCAACTCGTCGCGGAGCAAGCGCATCAAAGGGGTGACTCCACCCGCGATACGACTCATGGAGGCAGGAACTAGAATGCGGTTGAGCATCTTGATCACCGGCTTGGTCATCAGTGGCGGGCTCGTATCGGCACAGACGCCGACGCAGGTCCCGGACAGTGGGCCGCCCACCGTTACACTCACCGACGCCGTTCAGCGCTCGCTCGCAGTGCAGCCCGCAATGGTGTCCGCGATCGGCAATCAAAGAAACGCCAACGCGTCCAAGACCTCGGCGTTCGGCACGTTTCTCCCCTCCGTCACCGCGGGCTGGTCGGCGTCGAAGAGCAGCCAGTCGCGATTCGACAACAATCGCAGCGTGTTGATCCCGCCGACGTGGAATTACGGGTTCAACCTCAACGCGTCGGTCGATCTGTTCGATGGCCTGCGCCGGATCTGGAACGTGAAGTCCGCCTCCGCCGTGCAGGATGCCGCGGACGCCGGCTATATCAGCCAGCGCTTCGTGACTGAACTGCAGACCAAGCAGGCGTTCTTCGCCGCGCTCGCCAATCAGGAACTGCTCCGGGTAGCGCAGGCGCAGCTCCAGAGGACCGAACAGGAGCTGAAGGCCGCTACCGACAAGCTCAAATTCGGGGCGGCCACCCGCGCGGACTCCCTGACGGCGGCCGTGGATCATGGGAATGCAGAGGTCGCGTTGCTGCAGGCCCAGGCCAACCTGGTCGGCGCACAGGCGAACCTGGCCCGGCAGATCGGCGCAAACGGTCTGGTTCAGCCGCTGGCGGATTCGACGCTGCCGCCATTGCCCGACACGACGGGCTTCCTCCGTTCGGTCATTGAGAACGCGCCGCTCGTGCAGCAGGCAGATGCGCAGGCCACCGCGGCCCGTGCCAACGTCCTGTCCGCCCGGTCACAGTACCTGCCGACGTTCAACCTCTCGTTCGGCGACAATCGGAGCGACACGACGTTCGGCGGGGGCTTCCTTCATGGGCATGTGACCCGGTGGACATTCGGCGCGTCCTTCCCGCTGTTCAACGGCTTCGTCCGTGAGCAGAACCAGGTCTCGGCGAGTGTGAGCCGGGATGTTGCCACGGCGACCGCCGCCGACACCCGACGGAACGTCGCCGCCCAGCTCGAGCAGCAGGTCGCCGCGCTGGTGGCGGCCTATCACCAGATCGAGATCGCGCAATCGAACCGTGCCTCCGCCGCCGAGGCGCTTCGCGTTCAGCAGCAGCGCTACGCGGCGGGCGCGGGGCTTCTCCTCGACCTTCTGACCGCCGAGGCGAATTTGACGCAGGCGGAGGCGACGCTGATTCAGGCCCGGTTCACGTACCGGACCACGCGGGCCACCATCGAAAGCCTCGTAGGGAAGGAACTGTGATCGCGACCGCCGCCCCGGTGCAGCAGTTCCAGACCGGAGATACGCCCCTCCCCGACATCGTGATCCTGACGCACAAGATCGCGCGGGAATACGTGATGGGGACGGAAACGGTGCGCGCGTTGCGCGGCGTGGATATGCAGATTCGCAAGAACGAGTTCGTCGCGATCATGGGCCCGTCGGGCTCCGGCAAGTCGACGTTCATGAACATGATCGGCTGCCTCGATACGCCGACGGACGGCGAGTACTGGCTCAACGGCCAGAAGGTGAGCGAGCTGCGGGACGACGACCTCGCGCGGATCCGCAACAAGGAGATCGGGTTCGTATTCCAGACGTTCAACCTCCTCCCCCGCGCCGACGCGCTCCACAACGTCGAGCTGCCGCTGATTTATGCCGGCGAGAAGGCCAAGATGCGGCGGGAGCGGGCGAAAGCGGCGCTGGAGAAGGTCGGGTTGGGAAACCGGATGGACCACCGCCCCAACGAGCTGTCGGGCGGCCAACGCCAGCGCGTCGCCATCGCGCGCGCCCTGGTGAACGATCCCAGCATTCTCCTGGCGGACGAGCCGACGGGTAACCTCGATTCGGCCACCGGCAACGAGATCATGCGGTTATTCGAACAGCTGTGGGAAACGGGACAGACCATTGTGCTGGTGACGCACGAACCCGACATCGCGGCCCGCGCGCACCGGCAGATCCACCTGCTCGACGGCAAGATCGAGCGTGACGAGAGGACGGAATCGAAGTGAAGCGCATCGTATTGGTGGGCGGCCTCGCCGCCCTGGGCTTGGCCGGCTGCAAGAAGGCCGCGCAGTCCCCCGTGTACATCGCGGTCCCGGTGGAACGACGGAACATCGTCGTAGCCGCCGCCGCCGCGGGGCCGATCCAGCCGATCCTGACCGTGAGTGTGAAGTCCCAGGCGTCCGGCGCCGTCACCGAGATGCACGTGCAGACCGGTGACGACGTGAAGCCCGGTCAGCTGCTCGCGCTGATCGATCCCCGGCTCCCCAAGAGCGCGCTCGATCAGGCGCAGGCGTCCGTGGATCAGGCCCAAGCGAGCTTCGACTATAACAAGGCCCAATTGGCCCGCGAAGACACGCTGTACAAGGTTCAGGCGGTGACCCAGCAGGAATATCAGAATACCAAGGTGATGTACGAGCAGGCGCGGGCGGCGCTCATCACCGCGCAGGCCAATCTGTCGGACGCCAAGATCGCGTACGATCAGACCCGCGTCACCGCGACCCTGGCAGGCACCATCATCCTGAAAGAAGTGGACATCGGGACCGTGATCTCGAGCCCCACCCACGACGTCACCGGCGGCACCGAGATGTTCCAGATGGCCAACCTGGACACGGTTCAGGTCCAGGCGATGGTCGACGAGACGGACGTAGGCAAGGTGCAGGCGGGCCAGCCGGTGACCATCACCGTCGACGCGTACCCGAGCCGGCCCTTCCAGGGGAACGTGCTCAAGGTCGAGCCGAAGGCCACCGTCAGCCAGAACGTGACGCAGTTCCCGGTCGACATCAACATTCTGAATCCGGGCCACCTGCTGAAGCCGGGCATGAACACGGAAGTCGAGATTCACGTCGGCCAGCGCGATTCGGTGCTCGCGATCCCGACCTCGGCGCTCCGGACGCAGAAGGACGTGGCTTCGGCGGCATCGGTGCTGGGCCTCGATCCCGCGGTCGTGATGCAGCAGCTGGCCGCGGCGACGCCGAAGCCTGCGCCGAACACCAAGGGTGACACGGCAGCCTCGATGGGCTCGAGCGCGGGCGCCGGCACCATGACGATGCCCGACGGACGCGTCGTGAAGCTTCCGCAGGGTGTGACCGCGGCGCAGATCCAGGGGATCTTCGACAAGATGCGGAGCGGCGGGTTCAGCTCGATCACGGCGGCGGACCGGGACGTGATGACCAAGCTGCGGCAGGCCAACCCGGACATGATGGGCGGCGGTCGCGGCCGCGGTGGCCGCGGCGGCGCGGGCGGGTCGGTCGGTGGACCGGTCGGGAACGGCATGCAGTCCAACAGCTACATCGTCTTCGCGCTGAGAAAGGGCCAGCCGACCGCGGTGCCGATCAAGACGGGCCTCTCGGATCTGGACTACGTCGAGGTCGCGAGCGGCCTGGCGGAAGGTGACACGGTCCTGCTCCTGCCCAGCGCCTCGCTGGTCCAGTCGCAGGCGCAGTTCAAGCAGCGAATGCAGGGCATCACCGGTGGCGGCCTGCCGGGGGTCCGCCAGACACCGCAGGCGTCGGGAGCGCGGTAACCATGCTGCTCGGCGAGATCATCAAGGTCGCGCTGCAGGCGATCCGGGCGAACAAGCTCCGGGCCCTGCTCACCATGCTCGGCATCATCATCGGCGTCGGCGCGGTGATCACGATGGTCGCCCTCGGGACCGGCGCCCAGAAGTCCGTGCAGGACCGGATCCAAGCCCTGGGCCCGACCCTGCTCACGGTATTCCCCGGCCAGAGTTTCCGGGGCGGCGTGGCCTTCAGCACGCGGGTCAGTCTCACGATGGACGACGACACCGCCATGATCAACAACAAGCACTACGTCAGCGAGGTGGTGCCCGAGCTGTCCGGCAACCTGCAGGTCCAGTACGCCAATCAGAACATCAACACCACGGTGCTGGGCAGCACCGCCAACTACTACTCTGTTCACAACTACGGCCTGATCGCCGGACGGATGTTCACGAACGGCGAAGATGACGCGCGCCAGCGATACGCCGTGCTCGGCGGTCAGGTGCCCGAAGAGCTCAACGCCAATCCCCAGGCGATGATCGGACAGCAGCTGATGATCCGGGGCATTCCCTTCGAAATCATCGGTGTCCTGTCGAACAAGGGTTCGCAGGGGTTCAACAACCCGGACGAGCAGATTCTGATTCCTCTGCAAACGGCCCGGTACCGGATCTTCGGGTCGAACCGGATCCGCGACCTCACCGTCGAAGTGGGCGATCTCGCGAACATGAATCTCGGGATGATCGAGATCGAATCGATCTTGCGGCGGCAGCACAAGATCCGGCCGGGGATGGATGACGACTTCCAGATCCGGAATCAGACGGACATTCTCAGCACGTTCCAGGAGACCGCGCAGACGTTCGGATTCCTGCTCGCCGGCATCGCGACGGTCAGTCTCATCGTCGGCGGCATCGGCATCATGAACATCATGCTCGTGTCCGTTACCGAACGGACCCGCGAGATCGGCGTGCGGAAGGCGCTGGGCGCGACCCGGTTCAACATCCTGTTCCAGTTTCTGGTCGAGGCCTTGGTGCTCTGCATGGCGGGCGGCATCATCGGTATCATCCTCGGCTCAGGAGGAGCGATCGTCCTGGCGCAGTTTGCCCACTGGAATACGTCGATCTCCCTCTACGCGATCGTCCTGGCGTTCTTCTTCAGCGCCGTCGTCGGCCTCCTCTTTGGCGTGTGGCCGGCGCGCCGCGCCGCCAGCCTCGATCCCATCGAAGCGTTGAGATACGAGTGAGGCAAGGCGAGTAGCGACTCGGGAAGGACGAACGGGAAGCGGGAATTGGGAAGAGGGAGGTGTGAGCAATCACGCTTCCCTCTTTTCGCCTCCCGCTTCCCTCTTCCCGTTCCCTTATTAGGTTCCGTCCGTGCTTCTCCCCCTTCTCCTCGCCCTGCAGGGCCCTCAGGCCACCGACCCCCGCCCCGTGTTCGCGGGCCGGAGTGGCGCGCTCAACGTCGCGATTCCGCGCGTCGACGCGAAGGTCACCATCGACGGCAACCTGGACGAGCCGGTGTGGAGTCAGGCCGCGCTCCTCACGGGTTTCTCACAGTACACGCCCGTCGACGGCCTGCCGGCGGCTGACTCGACGCAAGTGCTCGTGTGGTACGGATCGGACGCGATCTACTTCGGCATCCGGGCCTACGAGCCGCATGGCGATCTGGTCCGGGCGACGATGGCCGACCGTGACGCGATCGACGCCGACGACAACGTCCAGATTCTCCTCGACACCTACCACGATCACCGCCGGGCACTGGAGTTCGCGGTCAATCCGTTGGGTGTCCAGGAAGACGGCGTGCGCAGCGAAGGGCTCGCGGGCGCGGCGGGAGGCGGCAACGCCAGTACCGGACGCTTCGACGGAGTGATCGACCTCAACCCCGACTTCGTCTGGGAGTCGCGCGGGCATGTGACGCCGTGGGGGTACCAGGTCGAGGTTCGCATCCCGTTCAAGAGCATCCGGTACCAGAGCATCGATCCGCAATCCTGGGGTCTTCAGGTCATCCGGTACGTGACGCACTCGGGGTACCAGGACACCTGGACGCCCGTGGTCCGTGCGAACGCCAGCTTTCTCATCCAAGCGGGCACCCTGACGGGCCTCAGTGACCTGCACCGGGGCCTCGTGATGGACGTGACTCCGGAATTCACGAGCAAGGTGGAAGGCGACTCGGCGAGTGCCGGGCGCTATCTCTACAAGGGCACACCGGAGATCGGCGGCACGCTCCACTGGGGCCTGACGAGCAACCTGAGCCTCGCCGCCACCGCACACCCCGATTTCTCGCAGGTGGAGGCCGACGCCGCGCAGGTGACGGTGAACCAGCGCTTCGCGCTATTCTATCCTGAGAAGCGCCCCTTCTTCCTGGACGGCCTGGAGCAGTACGACACGCCCAACCAGCTCATTTACACGCGCCAGATCATCCAACCCGTCGCCGGCGCGAAGCTGACCGGCAAGGCGGGTGGCACCAACATCGCGTACCTCGGCGCCGTCGACGCCGTAGACCCGGCCACGGGGAAGAACCCGGTCTACAACGTCATGCGCATCTCGACGGACCTGGGAGCGAGCTCCACGGCAGGATTCGCTTACACTGACCGGGTCGAAGGGACCGACTACAACCGCGTGTTCGGAGCGGACTCCCGCGTGCTTTGGGGCACCGGCTGGTTCTCGCAGGCGCAGATCGCCGGATCCTGGACGCGGGATGCGTCGGGCGTACGGTCGGGCACGCTGTGGGACGCCACCCTGGGCGACTACACGGGCCGGCGATACGGCAATCACTTCGAGTTCCTGGGGAGCACGCCGAATTTCCAGGCCTCCTCAGGCTTCGTGAATCGCACCGGGATCGTGTCGGCCCGCATCTTCAATCGCTTCACGTGGTACGGGCAGCCCGGCGCGCTGATGGAGCAGCTGCAGACGATCGTGATGGGGACGCCCCTCTGGCGCTACGACGACTTCTGGCACGCGCGCGGGACCATCGAGGGAGGCTGGGCGAACAGCTGGGGGCTCACGCTGCGAGGCGGGTGGAACGTGAGTGCGGCGGTCAGCGACAATCTCCAGCGCTTCGACTCCGCCACGTATGGCGGCTACCAGGTGAATCGCGGGATCGACACGATCCCCTTCACCATCCCCCACGGGCTCTACAACCTGCTCGCGGGCAACGTCGGGATCACCAGCCCATACCGGGCCTTTCAATGGTCGGTGAACGCAAGCTTCGGGCACTCCGTGATCTTCGCGGAGGCCGCTGAAGGCAAGGAGCTGACAACTTCAGCGGCGATTGCCTGGAAGCCGACCTCGTCCATCCGGGTCTCCGCCACCTGGCTCCACGACCGGATCGTTCGGGAACGGGATGGCAGTGAGTTTGCGCTCGCCAACATCCCGCGCCTCGAGTTCGACTACCAGCTCAGCCGGTCCGTGTTCGTGCGGTACATCGGTCAGTACGTGGCTCAGCGCCAGTCGGCGCTCCAGGACCCGCGCACCGGGCAGCCACTCCTGGTCGACAGCAATGCCGTGGTGGGGAGCCTGTCCAACGGATTCCGGAACGATTTCCTGCTCTCCTACAAGCCGATACCGGGCACGGTGTTCTTCCTGGGATACGGAACGTCGCTGAGCGAGCCGACGGCGTTCGCATTCTCGAATTTGCAGCGGGTGCAGGACGGATTCTTCCTGAAGGCGAGCTACCTCTTCCGCATGTAGGGCTCCCCAAAAATCAGGTCGCTACCCTCGGCGGGACGGCGGTGCTGTCCGAATCGATATTGAAGTACGCGTCGATCTCGTCCAGCAGATCGTCGTCCGAGTAAATCCCGGTGAGGATGCGCTCCGGGCCGCCGGGATCGAGCAGGACGTACCCGTACGGATAGTCGAGCCCCGAAAGCACGATCATGCGGCGACGGTGGCCGGGCCCCTCTACGAAGACGGTGTCGGCCGTGGTGGGGACGATCGCCACGCCGGCCTGCTTCAGCTCGGCGGCCACTTGATCCGTGTAGTACGTCAGGTCGTCGTACGCGGAGCTCGCGTCCCCCGCGGACAGGGTGTCCGCGGCGCCGAGCCAGAAGACGATCATGGTGGGCGTGGTGATGACGCGCGGGCGGCGGAGCGCCGAGCGGCTGGAATCACGGAGCTCGAGGGAGTCGCGCCCGTGGACGCCAGGCAGTCTTTGGAGACCCCGGCGACTGTGCGCCAATGGCGCGTGCGGACGGCACCCGAAGGCGAAAAGACCGAGCAGCAGAGCGGTGGCTGACTTCATGGACAGGAATATATTCGAGCCATGACCACCTCCGCGCCCGCCCCGCCCGCCCCAGTCCGCCGCCATCACTGGATCGTCCGGCTGTGCCATTGGGCAACAGTCTTCGTTCTGGCAGGCCTGGTCGCCAGCGGCCTGCAGATCTACGAGGCGTACACCCGTTTTGGGAACCGGGGCGATCCCGGCTATCCCAGCCCGTTCAACGGGACGGTGTTTCCGCACTGGAGCCGGCTCGGGGGCTGGCTGGCTGCGGGGCTGAACTGGCATTTCGCCCTCATGTGGCCATTCGCCCTCGGCGGCCTCCTGTATCTCTCCTACCTGGCGTTCAGCGGGGAATGGCGATCGCTGTTATTCCGCCCGCGCGATATCCGCGGTGCCATCGAGATGCAGAAGTACTATCTGGGAATGCGGAAGGACCATCCGCCGCAGGGCAAGCACAACCCCCTGCAAAAGCTGGCCTACACGTTCATCATCCTGCTCGGCACACTGTCGGTGCTCACCGGTCTGTCGATCTACAAGGCGACGCAGTTCAGCTGGCTCACGATGCTCTTCGGCGGCTTCCAGGCGGCGCGATACTGGCATTTCTGGGCCGTCTGGATCTTCGTCGGCTTCACGCTGGCGCACGTCACGCTCGTCTTTCTCGTCGATCCACACTCTCTGCGGGCGATGATCACGGGCTGGTACCGAGGGAGGTTCCCGAGCCATGACTGACCGCCGCTCTTTTTTCAAGATGGCCGGCATCAGCGCCGCCTCCCTGCTCGCCGGCTGTGGCTGGGATGGCGGAGAGAGCGTCAAGCCCGCTTTGCTCTCCATCTCCCGCCTCAACGACTGGGTGGGAGAGCACCTGCTCTATTCGCCGGGCCGGATCGCGAAGAACTATGACCCGAGCCGTCGGAGCGCCGGCCTGCCGGCCTATTTCATCTCCGATACCGTACCGATGTTGCAGGATCCCACGGCCTGGCGGCTGTCGGTCGGAGGATTGGTGCGGACGCCGCTGAGCCTCACGCTCGACGACATCAAGCGCATGCCCAGCGTGACGTACACCGTGAAGCACCACTGCGTGGAAGGGTGGAGCGCGATTGCGACCTGGACGGGAGTCCCGGTGTCCGCCATCGCCCGGCAATCCGGCATGACCGCCTCGGCACACTACATCGATTTCCAGTCGTTCGACGCGGGCTACTCCAATGGGTGGGATCTCGCCAGCGCGATGCACCCGCAGACCATCCTTGCCTACGCCATGAACGACAGACTGCTCGGGCCGGATCATGGTGCCCCGCTGCGACTGTACTCACCCACCAAGCTCGGCTACAAGATGACGAAGTATCTCACGGCCATGAATTTCACGGCAGAAAGGCCGGGAGGGTACTGGGAGGATCAGGGATATCCATGGTTTGGAGGAATCTAGGAATCAGACAGACGGCTAGACGTTCAGACGGCTAGCGGTACCAAGTAATCAGGGGTCAGGAAGACTGTCTTCCTGACCCCTCTTGGCTGAATACCGCTAGACGTCTAGCCGTCTGGACGTCTGCCTGCTCCCTAGCCGTCTAACCGATGAGATCGAGGGCGTCGTACATGGTCGCCGCAGACTGGTATCGGTCCTCTGCCTTCCTGCCCATTGCCTTGAGTATCACGGCCGCGAGTGCTTCTGGTACTTCCGGGTTGAGCGTTCTCGGGTCCGGGGCGTCCTCTTCCAGATGCTTCGCGATGAGCGCCCAGGGCGTGTCGGCCTCGAAGGGGACTCGTCCACTGACGCACTCGTAGAGCACGACGCCCGCGGAATAGAGATCGCTGCGCGCATCGAGATCGAGTCCCTGCAGCTGTTCAGGGGACATGTAGTCCGGCGTGCCGATGGACATCCCGGCTTCGGTCAATCCCTTGCCCTTGGGTGGATTGGCGAGCCGCGCGATGCCGAAATCCATGACCTTCAAGAACCCGCTCGGCTCCACGACCATGTTCTGCGGCTTGATGTCGCGGTGAATCACGCCCTGCTCGTGCGCCACTTCGAGGGCCCGGCAGAGCTGCTTGCCGATGGTCAGGGTCACGGGAATGGGCAGCCGACCCCGGCCCTCGATGAGCGACTTGAGCGACTTCCCTTCCACGAATTCCATCGTGAGGTAGTACGTCCCCTTCACTTCCCCGAGGTCGTACGTCCGCACCACGTTCCGGTGCGAGATCTTCCGGGCCAGACGGATTTCCTGCTTGAAACGCTCGAGCGCCACGGTATCGGCGGACATCGCCTCGGCGCGGAGCGTCTTGATGGCCACCGGTTCCTGCAGCTCCCGATCGAAGGCCCGGTACACGACCCCCATGCCGCCCATCCCCAGCACTTCCTTCACCTCGTACCGGCCCGCGAAGAGCGAACCCGGTGAGAGCATCGTGCCGGAGCTCGCCGCCGCCGCCGCGCGCACGGCGGTCGGAACGGCCGAAATCTGTTGGGTGGCGGCGGCACCCGTGGCCGACATCATGTACTCGACCAGATCACTCTTTTCCTTCAGATCCTCCACGAGGTCTCTGAAGTCCCGCGAGAGCATCCCGATCTCGTCATGGGACGACGTGGCGACGTCCACCGAGTAGTCGCCATCGCGGACCTTCCGCGTCGCCTCGGCGAGCCGCCGGACCGGTTTGGCGATGGACGAAGCCCCTACGG
Organism: Gemmatimonadales bacterium; assembly: GCA_035553475.1. Classification (GTDB taxonomy): domain Bacteria; phylum Gemmatimonadota; class Gemmatimonadetes; order Gemmatimonadales; family GWC2-71-9; genus 40CM-2-70-7. The sequence continues at coordinate 5,648 of DATNDQ010000142.1, read as the reverse complement.
AGGCGACGACCAGCGCGAGCACGAACCCGACGCCAAAGGCGTAGTAGAGCGCCCGCTTGAGCGTGCGGAACGTCGCCATCTCCTGGTCACGCGAACGGAGCGCGACCCACCCGCCCAGGCGCCGGCCCCCCGCGTTCAGGATCTTCTCTTCCAGACCGATGTAGTGACTGCCGGACATGTCGGCCGCCATCTCCATGCCCGTGGTATCGGCCGTCGTGTCGGCACCGAGGTTGGCCGCCAGGACCGGGAGCAGCTCGGCGGCCGGAACCGTCGCTCCCACCGGATAGGGGCGCCCCAGCGTGTCCACGGAAAAGAAGACCAGGTCGGTCTGCGTGGCTTCCTTGATGGTCGCCGCCAGAGCGTCATCGAACGGATAGGCGACCACCAGCACGCCCTGGGGCGCGTCCTGCGGACTGGCCCGAAGCGGGATCGCGACGGCGTAGTACAAGCTGTGCGTTTGGAGGTCTCCAAACGCGCCGGTGGTCTGCTCGCCGGAGAGCGCGTTCGAGAACAGCACGCTGCCGGAATAGTCGATGCTGTCCGCCGTCGGTTGGTCGGTTCGGGCGATCAGCAGGCCATCGGAGTTGGTCACCATGGCCCAGGCGGCCCCAGCCAAGTTGCGAATCTCATTCGCCTGATCGAGCACGTCGGCGCGCTTCTGGCCCTGCAGCAGCCGAGTGCGATACTGCGGGACGCTGGCCGCCGCGGTTGCGGCAGCCGCCATGGCCCGGGTGCGCGCCTCGAGCTGCGCATCCACGGCCCGGTGCGTATTCTGCAGCGCTTTGCGGATGGAGACGTCGGCGGCGCGGTTCGCCTGCCAGGATGTGTAGACCAGCGTGGCGCCCAGCACCGCCACGATCAGAACGACCGAGGCGGCAAAGACCTTCCAGGCCAGGCCGAAACGCGGCCCCTTGTCAGTAGAGCTCGCGTCCCGCATTCGTCGGATAGGGCTTTCCGTACTTGTTCTTGTGGGCCTGCTGCTTGAAGCCCCGCGCGTCGAGCTGCACCGGCTGCGCCAGCGTCAGTCCCGCCGCCGCGACATCCACATCCTGCACGACTTCCTGAGACACGCGCGGGTGCCAGACGTGCAGGGTGTAGTGGCCGGCAGGTACGCCATTGATGGCAAAGCTGCCATCCGCACCCGGCTGGGTGAACCAGCGGCTCGCCATGACCTGTACGTAAGCCACCATGCTTGAGTGAACGTTACAGTAGATATAGACCAGGCCGGCACGGTCGAAGACGTGTCCCTTTGCCTCACCCCGGCCATAGAGCCCCAGATCGAAGCCGTTGGGATCGGACGCCGAGAACACATTGTGGCTGAACGGATCGGTATTCGGGAAACGGACCGTCGAGCCGACGGGCACCACGATGACGTCCGGAACGAACTTCTTGTCGGAAATTGTCACGTCCATGGTGACCGGACGGCTGGCGGCTTCATTCCCGCCGGTGAGGTAGATCACGGCATCCCCGATGTCGGGGGACGGCTTATTGTGCTTCTCGAGGATGGCGATTGTGCCCGACACGCGGGAGGCGGGGGTACTTTGCGACAGGGCCCCCGGGGCAGCGAGCACCCCCATGACGACGGTCAACCTCAAGTGCCGCATGCGCGTAGGCCTCTCCGAGTATTGCGCCGGTAGCCGCACAGCTTAGTCTAGGGACGCCGAAACCGCCAGGAGACATACGTGAAACGCATCCTTGCCGTTCTCATCGTTCTCACCGCTCCGGCTGCCGCTCAGCAGTCGAAGCCCGCGCCCCCGCAGCGGACGGTGCAACTGACGGGCATGGTCCTCGTGAACGGATTCTGGAACAGCTCCCAGGTGTCCAACGTGGATCTTCCCCTCGCGGCGGCCCCTGACTCTGTCGGCGTCAAAGGGGGTGGCGCATCCATCCGGCAGACCAGGATTGGCGTGCTGGTGAGCGACCCCGATGTCCTGGGCGGCACGTTCACCGGGGAGATCGACGCGGACTTCTACGGCGGACAGCAACCGAGCGGGAGCGGGAGAACGTCGCCGCTCTTGCGGTTGCGGCGAGCCACCGGGGAGATCGACTGGTCGCACGTGCAGCTGATGGTCGGGCAGGAAAAGCCGCTCGTGTCGCCACGGAATCCGCGCTCGCTCGCGGCGGTGGGGTTCCCCGAGTTCTCGGGATCGGGCAACCTCTGGCTCTGGGTCCCCCAGATGCGGGTGACGGTCGAGACGGGATATTCCTTGCGCCTCGCGTTGCAAGCAGCCGTCATCGCGCCGACCGCCGGGACCCCTCAGCCCGCATTCAGCACCAGTCTCGATTCCGCCGAACGCACCGGCCGCCCGTATCTCGAGGGACGCCTCCGCCTCGGGTGGGGCGCCGCGGACAACCCGAGTGAAATCGGCATCGGCGTTCATCAGGGTTGGCTCAAGAACCTGGATAGTCTGTCCGGAGACTCCATCCAGGTGTCGCAGGCAGTCACCGCGGATGCGCGCTTCCTGTTCGGTCCCTTCGAGGTGATCGGTGAATTCTTCTCCGGCAAGGCCCTCGCCGGACTCGGTGGTGGTGGCGTCGGCCAGAACTTCGGGGTCGACGGCGCCGCGGTGCATACGACGGGAGGATGGGGCCAGTTCAACGCCCGCCCCGTGAAAGACTGGATGTTCGGGGTCGGCTGCGGGATCGACGACCCGAAGGACGCGGACGTCTACACCGTGGGAGACTCGACCTATCTCACCAAGGGCGGCCGCCTCAAGAACCTCGCGTGCGAGGGTCACCTGCAGTGGACCCCGCCTGGCCCTGTCGTGGTCGGGTTCGAGTTCCGGCAGATCCGGACGACCTATCTGACGGGTGAAGAGCGGGTCAATCATCTGAATCTGGCGATCGGCTACCGGTTCTAGATCAGGCCACCGGCAACCTTCCCACCAGGGTTGCCGGGGTGAAGGGGCCCGGCTCGGCGATCAGCGCCCGTGCATGGTCGACCTGGCCCCAGGTATTCCAGAGCAGTACGCCCTTGACCCTGCCCTCGCCGAGGAAGTACACGACGCCCTCGCGGAAGGGTGCCTTCCAGTCGCTGACCGTTTCCAGGCGGGCATCCAGGTCCCCCACCGCCTCATATCCCAGCTCGAACAGATCCCCGTAGAAGAACGGGAGGTGGTCGTACCGCTCGTTGGCCCCGGCGAGGTTGCGGCCTGCCTGGCGCCCCTGCGCGTTGGCGTTGTCCTCATGCTCCACACGCGAGCGGTGCCCGAGCGCCTTGGACGGGAAATTCGCGACGTCCCCCGCGGCGTAGATCGAGCGATTGGAGGTCCGCAGGTACTCGTCGACCACGATGCCGTTGTCGGTCTTGAGTCCGGCCGCCTGCGCCAGCTCGATGGAGGGGATGATGCCAAGGCCGGCGACGACGCCGTCGGCCGGAATTTCGAGGCCGGTCGTGGTTTTCACCACGGCCTTGCCGGCGCTCTCCGACACGGTGGCGACACCCTCGCCGGTGCGGACCGTCACGCCCTTGTTCCGGTAATACTCGACCAGATTCTGCGAGAGCGGCGCCGGAAACACCCGTGCGCCGACACCGGCCTCCGGAATCACCATGGTGACCGCCGCCCCGCGCATGCGCAGGGCCGCCGCGACCTCCGACCCGATGAATCCGCCACCCAGTACCACAAAATGCTTGCCCGGAGCGGCCGCCGTGTGCAGGGCACGGTAGTCGTCGAGCGTGCGGAAGTAGACGATGGCGTCGGGGGCGCCGGCCAGCCGGCGAGGCGCGCCACCCGTGGCCAGGAGCAGGGTTTCATAGCCGTAGGTCTCGCCATGATCGTCGGTGGCCGTTTTCTTCGCGGGGTCGATGGCGGTGATCCGACGGGAGAGGATCACCTCCACGCCCTGCACGTCACTGGTGCGCCAGACGCTCGACTCGGGGTCGCCCTTCCACAGGCCCTTCGATAGCGGAGGCCGGTTGTAGGGCGGGTGTGACTCGGCGCTGATGATGCCGACGGTCGCGTGGGGTGCCTGCTCCCGGGCCCCGCGGGCCGCCGCCGCCGCCGTCATGCCGCCACCGACGATCAGATGCTGAAAGCGCTTCATGGAGACCCGGATATGCCGCGCGAAGTGGAGTCCCGCAAGACGCCCTGAACAAGGACCGTCCCGTGCATGTCATGCGGGTGCAATGAGCAGTCGTAGTGATGCAGACCGGGCCGGCTAAACGTGAAGCGCACGCTGTCCCCAGGCGAGACCATCATCGAGCTGCCGCCGTCATCCGTCAGGTGAATGGAGTGGGTGAAGTGATCGTGATTGGTCCATACCACCGTCGCGCCCGCGGGCACCACGATGTCCACGGGGCTGAACAGGTAGGACGGCGGCAGGTCGACGTGTGTGGTGGCGACGGGGGGCGCGGGGGGGGCCCGATGACAGGCCCCCGAGACGGCCACGACGAGCGCCACCGCACCCGCCCGCAACCCCCGCGACACGGAACGGCTCACCGGCGCGCCAGGACGGACTTCGCGGCGCCGGCGAAGATCAGGATGAACGCCAGGAGGTCGAGCACCTCGGAGATCGTGTGGGCGAACAGGAACACGGTCCAGTCGAGATGATAAGTGAGATAGCTGATCTCGGCGAGCGCGAAGAGGGTGAAGCCCCAGCCGAACTCGGACGCCCCGCCACCGAACGCCTTCTTCGCGAAGAACGCGCCGATCGCGAACGCGGCGAGATGGATCACCAGGAACACCGGCATCGGAATCGCGTTGATAAAGCCACCGAACGGCATACCGCCTCCAGGGAGTGAGTGGGTTTCTATTACTAATAACTACTTGTAATAGACAATATGTTCCCGGCCCGGGGGCTTTCGCTAGCCCCGACTTGTGATAGAATTCTCCCATGGACGCGAAGGGGATCGGGGCGGTCGCCGCTCTGGGGGAGCCGGCCCGGCTGGCCCTCTACAACTACGTCGTCGAGCACGGCGAGGCCGGGCGGGACGAAGCCGCCAAAGGCACCGGGATCTCACGGGCCCTGGCGGCCTTCCATCTCGACCGGCTGGTGGCGGAGGGGCTCCTCACCGCGACGTATCGCCGCCGTGGCGGCAAGACCGGGCCCGGAGCCGGACGTCCGGCCAAGCTCTATGCCCGGGCTCCCGGCGAGATCTCGCTCTCCCTCCCCGAACGCCGCTACGAGCTCGCCGCCCGTCTGCTGGCGCGTGCCGTCGCGAAGTCCCCCGGAACCGCCGCCGCCAGAGCGGTGGAGGGTGCCGCGTCGGCGTACGGACGGGCGCTGGGGCACGAGGCGCGAATTCGCGCGGGAGGGCGCCCCTCCGCAGCCAAGCTCGTCGCCGCCACACTCGGGCTTCTGGCCGAGCAGGGGTTCGAGCCCGTGCGGGACGCCAACGGCACCATCCGGCTGCGCAACTGTCCCTTCCACGCACTGGCGATGGAATGCCGGGATCTGGTGTGCGGGATGAACCTGTCACTGCTGCGGGGCGTGGTCCGGGGTTTGGCCGGGGCGGGACTGACTGCCGTGCTCGATCCGCAACCGGATCGCTGCTGCGTCATCCTCAAGACCCGGCGCGCGAGCGCACCCCGGGCTGACGCCCGGGGTTAGTACACTACTCTTCTACCTGACCCGGGTGTTTGGACCGGCGCGCATAGTCTTTTTTCGACTTGTGGCGCTGATGGGCGGGAGTCTTCAACCTCTCCCGC
>DATNDQ010000141.1:0-11353 GCA_035553475.1 Gemmatimonadales bacterium | reverse complement strand
CTGATCACGTCCCAGTCGGTGGTGACCGTGGACAGCGCGACGCTGGCGTCCGGAGATTCGACGGTCGTTCATCTCCAGGCGAAGGACAGCTCCGGCATCAATCTGACGGTGGGCGGGCTGACCGTGGTGTTCTTCGACTCCGGCGGCACCAGCACCGGGACCACGGGCGCCACGACCGATCACGCGAACGGCACGTATACCGCCGTCTTCCACGGGCTCCTGTCGGGCACCGCGACCACGATCCACGCCACGATCAACGGCGTCACGGTGAGCTCGACGCTGCCCACCGTGACGGTCACGGCGGGTGCGGCGTCGCCCGCCACCTCCGTGATCACCGGTCCCGTTGACAGCATCGCGTCGGGCGCGAGCGTGCTCTTCACCGTTCAGCTGAAGGACGCGGCCGGGAACGCGCTCTCCACGCCCGGCGGGGCCACCGTGGTGTTCTCGGCCATCTCCGGAACCTCGACCGGGACGGTCGTCCCGTCTCCGGCCGCCTATGCGGGTTCCGGGACCGACACATCCCGGTTCACGGGGGTCCTGGCCGGTACCCGCGACTCGATCAGAGCCACGATCAACGGCAGCCCGGTGACGACGCTCAAGCCGACGATGCTGGTCTTCCCGGGCCCGGCGTCGGCGGCGACCTCGACGGTAGCGGTGTCGGACAGCGTGGTCGCCGCGGGGGGCATCGACACCCTGCGGCTCACCACTCGGGACGCGGCGGGGAACCTGCTCGGCAAAGGCGGGCTGACAGTCGCGTTCACGCTCTCGGGGGGCACGAGCACCGGGAACGTCGGGGCCACCACGGACCTCGGCAACGGGATCTACCAGGCCATCTTCACCGGCCTCAACGCCGGCTCGGCGGTCTCCGTCGGCGCGACCATCGGCGGCACACCCGTGACCTCGGCGCTGCCCACGATCCGGGTCAATACGACGGTCCACGTGTCGAACATCCTCGCGGATTCGACGTGGACCCTCGCGGCGAGCCCCCACATCGTCCACGGGTACTTGAAGGTCGGGAATGGCGCGACGCTGACGATTCAGCCGGGTGCAGTCGTGAAGTTCGACACGGCGTCGGGACTCCAGGTCGGCGATACGGCGGCGGCGCAGGGAGGCGGCCTGTCGCTCGCAGGCACCGCGCTCCAGCCGATTACCATGACCACGGACTCGAATGGCGTACGGCCCGGGTTCTGGAAGGGCATCGAGGTGCAACGGCTGCTGGCGCCCACGACCTGGACCCACGTCCTGATCGAGGGCGCAGGCGGGACGCGTACGTTCCCGACGGCACGGTCCTGTCTCCTGAGCGCGAATAACACCGGTGCGGCGCTCGTCGTGGACAGTCTCCACGTGCGTGTGTGCCAGAACGACGGCATCGAGCTGTGGGGTGGGGCCCTGACCGTGCGCCGGAGCCGGGTGGATACGGTGAGCGGTGCGGGCATCGAGGCGCTCAACGGCGGTACGCTGACCCTCGACAGCACGTCCGTGCGCGGCGCGGGGACCCTCGGACTCACGATGGGACCGGTGGGAGCCGTCGGGCCGTTCCTCGGCGGAGCGACCGCCAACAAGTTCATCGGCAACGGGACCGTCGCCGTCGCCATCCAGGGGTTCAGCCTCCCGCACTTCGGGCTCCAGGATTCGATCGCTCAGAACGGGTTTGATCTGGTTGCGGTGAGCGGTGGGAATCCGGACTCGACCGTCGCCGCCTTCACGCTGGCCCGGCAGCTGCCGGCCGCGACCTACGAGATCTCCGGGGTCCTGTCCATCGGCTCCGCCTCCGGGCAGACACTGACGCTCGACTCCAATGTGGTGATCACGTTCAATGCGCAGTCGGGCCTCGTGATCGGTGATTCGACGGGCACCCGGCAGGGCATGCTCAAGACGCTGTCCACGGGAACGGCCAACGGTGCCGTGCTCACCGGGGCGGTGACCGGGAATCCCGGCTACTGGACGGGCGTCGAGTTCGGGCGGCTCGCCGGCCCGGACACCGTCGTCGGCCTGCATATCCAATACGCCGGCGACTCCCTGGCGAACTACACGACCCGGCGAGCGGGAATCTGGGTGCGGAATCCCACATCCAGCGAGCTGGTGATCCGGAACGCGGTCCTGTCGGTCAACGGCAGCGCGGCGTCACCCAACAACGCGGCCGGCATCATCGTCACCGGCTCGGGTGGCGGCGTGCACATCTATGGCACGAACGTCCTCAACACCGCGGGCTTCGGATTCGCCTACCAGACGGCTGGCGTCCGCCTCGTCGGCGATACGGCGCTCGGAAGCGCGGTGTCCGGCCTCGGTGTGTTCACGGGACTGACGGGTGCGCTCTCGCCGGCCGACTCCATTGCCCAGAGCCGCTTCTCCGCCAGCGGCACCTACCCGGCGACGGTACCGCTCGGCGCGTTGCCTGCGATTTACGCGAGTACCAACTCGTTTACCGGAAACCTTCGGGACACGTTGCTGCTGCAGGGGGGCCTCTTGTCGGGCCAGAGCGTCACCGTCCCGCGGGTGAACGGGGTCCCCTGGCGGGTGATCACCCCGCTCTCCGTCGGGGGCGGCGGCACGCTCACGTTCGCCCGAGGCGATACGGTCACGTTCGACAGCACGGCCGCCATTATCGTGGGTGACACGCTCACGGGGTCCGGGAGTCTCCACGCCATCGCGCCCGACACGGCGCCCATCCTCCTGGAGACCACGCCGGGCCTCCCGTATTGGCACGGCATCACCTATCTGAACGCCGTGGGGGACACGAGCCTCCGGAACGTGACGGTGGCCGGTGCCGGCTACTTCCTGCCGTGTCCGTTAATCGACTGCCTGGGCACCACCATCGGCGCCATCCGCGTGGTGGGGACCCTCGCGTCGAACCTGGTCTTCGACAGCATCACCGTGCGGAACGTGGGATTCTACGCGCTGCAAGCGCTGCAGTCCGGGTCGCCGGTGGTCGTCACCCATGGCCAGTTCTATCAGAATGTCGGGCCCACGCTGTTCCAGGCGTCCGGACCGGCGCTCCAGATCGACTCGTCGGACATCTATCACTACCGGATTTCGGGCGCCCCGGCGCTCGTCAACACCGACGGCACGAGCGACTCGATCGTCGCGAAGAACAACTGGTGGGGGGACGTGTCCGGCCCGGGCCTGATCCAGTTCGGAAGCGCCGACTCGCTGGGCCGCACCCTCCTCGATACCGCTCAAAGCGGCGTGGCGTATCTCCCATTTGCGACGGGGCCGCATTTCCCGGTCGGCGCGGTAGCCGCGGCGTCGCCGGTGGCGGATTCGCTGGTCTTCTGTTGCAGTGTGCAGGCGGGATTCCCGCTCCCCGATTCGATTCGGGTGCGGGTACTCGACTTCCGCGGACGGGGTGTCCCGTCGGTGCCGGTGATCTGGACCCCGAACGGGACCTCGGGCTCCATCGCGACCGGGCAGCCCACGGACTCCGGGGGCCGCGCCGGCGCGTTCTGGACCCCGTCGACGGTCGCCAAGCTCGACAGCGCGACCGCGTCCGCGTTCGGGGTGAACGCGCACTTCATCGTGCAAGTGTTCCCGGGTCCGCTCAAGACGGTGAACTGGCGCTACATCCCGGCGCGGACCGAGGGGCAGGTGAGCGCGACGCTCGATACCGCCCTCTTCACGGCGTCGGGGCACGTGGGCGCGATTCTCACCCAGGCGACAGACTCATTCGGGAACCCTGTGTTCCCCGGCTCCCTGTACTTCGACACACTGCCGGGGACCGGGATTGCCCACAACTTCGGCAATGTCACGAAGGTGACGGGCGACACGATCTTCTTCGTCGATACCTCCGATGTGGTCGTGCCCTTCCAGCTGCACGGCATCTATCAGGGGCCCGTGAGCCAAATCGACGACTCGGTGGTCATCGAGACCAACTGGGTGCCCGTGGGAGTCCGGTTCGCCCCCGACACCGTGGCCTTCAACGCGTTCTGCCCGATCGGTGTCCCGACCAACGGGTTCTGCTCGCGGCCGGTGACGGCCCAGTTGTTCGATTCGGCGGGTGGTGCCATGCCGCCGAACGGCCAGATCCTTTTCGCCTGGAGCACCACGGGGGCCATCGACACCGCCTTCGGCGGGTCGAACATGACGGAGCTCGTCACCGCGCGGGATACGGGGACGGCGACCCTTACGGTCACCCAGCTCACCGGCCCTCCGCTGACACCGAACTCGGCCACCGCGACCGTGCTCGTCCATCAGGTCGCGGCCCAGATCGGGACGTCGCCCGACACGGTTTCGACCGGCATCGGCGACACCGTCACATTCCATACGATCGTCGCCGATTCGGGTGGCCAACCGCTCTCCATCTCGCCGCAGGTGCAGTGGCAGGTCACGTCCCAGTTCCCGGGACTGGTCAAGCTCGATTCGGCGGCTGATTCGCTGCAGGTGCGGTTCGACAGCGGGGTGTACAGCTTCGGGACCTTCAATTGGGTCGGCGTGGTGACGCCCTTCGTGGAGCGCGCCCCGGGGGACACCGTGCGCGGGCAGGGGACGCTCTTCAACCCGCTCGTCTACAACGTGGTCGGCTCCGGGACCAGCATCAACGCGCAGTCGCGCGCGGCCGTCGATACGGTGACGAACAAGACGTTCTATACCAGCTCGATCAACGGCGTGGTCTACGTCAACGACAACACGACGAACGGCATCGTGGGCGGTATCACCACCGGCGGTGCCTCACCCATCTGGTTGACGGTCAGTCATGCCGGGGGCGCGGACAAGGTCTACGTGTCCAACAACGCGTCGGGGACGGTGTCGGTGATCGACCCGACCACCAACAGCGTGTCCAACACCATCACGCTGCCCCAGACGACCACGCCGTTCGGGATTACGGCGGCGGATCCCCTGGGCCGCGTGTACGTCGCGACGCGGTACTGCCCGGGATTCCCGGGACTCTGTACCACCGAAGTCGCGATCATGCCGATCGACGTGTCCGGCGACAGCGTGGTGACGGCCGGCATCGTCGTGCTGAACACCGATTCGCTGCGGTTCCCGCAGGGATTGGCCTACAACCCGAACGACCAGCGCCTGTACGTCGCGATGGATTCGGGCTACGTGAAGGTCGTGAACCCTCAGACCAACGCCGAGGTGGGGACGATCCTGGTGCAGGCCGGGATGACCCTTACCGACGTGGCCGTGAACCCGGTCACGGACACGGTATACGTGTCGAATTGGACGGGCGGCGGGATCGCCGTGATCGATCCGACTACCGCGACCGTGGTGAACTCGCTCCCCGCCAATACGCCGCAGGGCATCAACGTGGATCCGCTCCACAACCGGATCTACTACGCGAGCTCGAACAACAACACCGTGAACGAGATCGACGGCGGCAACGAGTTCGGACATACCCTGATCGTGGGGAATACGGGTGACTTCCCGCAGGCGGCGGGTGTCGATCCCCGCACCGGGACCGTCTACGCGCCCCACTTCACGGCCCTCACCGTCTTCCAGTTCTACGGCAAGCCCGTCGGCACGGTCCTCGGCGTCGCGCCGTTCCGTGGTGCGGCTCCTGCGGCTCTGCGCCTGCCGACCCGCCTCGCGCCCCTTCCGGCGCCGGCGCCCAAGCCGGCGGCCAAGGCCGCGACTCAGGCGCGGCCCGCCACCCGCCGGACCGTCCCGGGCCGGGCGAAGCCCGCGCCCAGCCCCGTGGACAACAAGAAGCGCCCGCCCCAATAGCGGACGGCCCGGACGGCCTAGCCGTCCGTCCCGCGTTAGATTTCCTGCATGAGTGACGTCGTTCGACGGAAAACGGTCACCACCGTGGTGGGTGGCGTGCGGGTTGGGTCCTCCCACCCGATCGTCGTCCAGTCCATGACCAACACCGACACCGCGGACGTGAGCGGGACGGTGGCGCAGGTCCGCGCCCTCCACCAGGCGGGGTCGGAGCTGGTCCGGGTGACCGTCAACAACGACGCCGCGGCACAGGCGGTGCCGGACATCGTGGCGCAGGTGGACGTCCCCGTGATCGGGGACTTCCACTACAACGGCCACCTCTTGCTCACCAAGTATCCGAAGTGTGCCGCCGCTCTCGCCAAGTACCGCATCAACCCCGGCAACGTGGGCGCCAAGCGCCGTGACGATCATTTCCGTGACATCATCGAAGTCGCCATCGCCAACGGGAAACCGGTCCGCATCGGCGTCAATTGGGGCAGTCTCGATCAACAGCTGCTGACCGAGATGATGGACGCCAACGCGAAGTCGGCGGAACCGGAGGATGCGAAGGACGTCACGATGGCCGCCATGGTTGAGAGCGCCATCCGCTCCGCCCAGCTCGCCGAGGCGTGCGGGTTGCCGCATGACCGGATCATCGTGTCGGCGAAGGTATCCGGGGTGGGGGACCTGGTGGCCGTGTACCGGCGCCTGGCCGCCCGCTGCGACTATCCGCTCCACCTCGGACTGACGGAAGCGGGGATGGGGACCAAGGGCGTCATCGCGAGCACCGCGGGACTCTCCATCCTCCTCTCGGAAGGCATCGGCGACACCATCCGGGTCTCGCTCACGCCTCGGCCGGGCGGGGATCGGACGGAAGAGGTCCAGGTGGCGCAGCAAGTCCTACAGTCTCTCGGCATCCGGGCATTCACTCCTCAGGTTACCGCATGCCCCGGGTGCGGCCGGACCACGTCCACCTTCTTTCAGGAGATGGCCGAGCAGATCCAGACCTATCTCCGGGAGCAGCGCCCGAAGTGGGTCGCGCGGTATCCGGGCTCTGAGGAGCTCCGGGTCGCGGTCATGGGGTGCGTCGTGAACGGTCCGGGCGAGTCGAAGCACGCCCACATCGGCATCTCCCTGCCCGGCACCTTCGAGGAGCCCAAGGCCCCGGTGTACGTGGACGGCGCCCTCAAGGTGACCCTGAAGGGCGATACCATCGTGGCCGACTTCCTGAAGATCCTCGCGGACTACGTGGACGCGCGCTACGGCGCGCCGGACGCCATCCTCACGCCGTAGCTCTCACCCGGTCCTTCGTTTTTGCCATAGATTGGGGCCGTCCACCAACCCGGGAGTCTTCGTGGAGAACCGGATCGGCTTCGGCATGCGGCTGGGAGCATTTCTCATCGACTGCGTCCTGGTTGCAATCGTGGCGTTTCTCGGCGGCAGTACCATCGGCGGGATGCTCGGCGCGAGCGCCGGCGCTGCGATGAGCAGCGGTGACGCCGATCCCATGAAGGGCATGGCCATGGGCGGGATCGTTGGCGCGTTCATCGGTACACTGGTCGGCTTGGCCGTCGTCAGTGTGATCTACAATCTTCTGGAAGGCTTCACGGGCTGGACCATCGGGAAGCTGCTGTTGGGGATTCAGATCGGCAATCAAAGCGGGACGCGCGCCAGCATGGGCCAGCTGCTCGGGCGGTACGCACTGAAGAACTGCAACTTCCTCCTCACGTTTCTCGCGGTGCTTACGGGTGTGAGCCTCCTGAGAACCCTCGGGGTCCTGGGAGGGCTCGCCATCTTCATCGGCTGCTTCTTCGTGATCGGCGCGGCGCACCAGGCGTTCCACGACATGATCGCCAAGACTGCCGTGTACAAGCGGAGCCAGCTGAACGGCTAGGCGATTCTCAGGCCGAGGGGGACCTCCCGGTCGGGTCCGATCAGGACGATGTCCCCCTCGCCTTGTACCACCCCCAGCGTCAACACTTCCGAGAAGAAATTCGCGATCTGACGGGGCGGGAAGTTCACGACCGCCAGCACGTGCCGGCCCACCAGCTCCTCCCGGTTGTAATACTTGGTGATCTGCGCGCTCGACGATTTCACTCCCAGCTCCCCGAAATCGATCTTGAGCTGGTAGGCGGGTTTGCGTGCCTTGGGGAAGTCGTCTGCCTGCACGATGCGGCCTACCCGGATTTCCACCTTCTCGAAGTCGTCCCACGTGATCTGGTTCACACTCGGTCTCCCCTGGCAGGTTCGAGGCTTGGTGGCGGAAGGTCGCAGGTGTCCTCGGCGGAGGTCAACCAAGCCCGAAAAGGCCTGAAATAATGCGCTCAGGCATATGGCACATGCCTTGCCTTCTGGAGGGTGTCCCCAAGCCTGAGGTACCGATGTTCCGCGTGCTCCGTGGTACGGTCGTCTGGACGGTTCTGCTCGTAGCTGGCTTCGCGTCTACCAGTCAGGCCCAGTGGCGTGGCCTGCGTGAAGTCGAGCCCTCCGTCGGTCCCCAAGCGGGCGTGAATTTCATGTTCGGGATTCCGCAGGGGGAATTCCGCCAGTTCGTGAGGAGCGTAGGCGGATTCGACGCCTTCATCACCGCTCCGGTCACCAGGAGCGGGCTGGGGGTGCGCCTCGAGGGGTCAATGCTCTTCCACGGCGGGAACTGCTACTACGCCTGCGGACTTGAAACCACATCCTACATCGGCACGCTACGCGCAGGCCCCCAGATCACCCTGGGGACGGGAAGTGTCCGACTCTATGGCCTCGCTACGGCGGGATTCTCGTACTTCGCGACCGACGTGAACGATCACTACGGCTGCGGCTGCTACGGGTCCTACGGCAACACGCTGGTAGACGACTTCTCGGGTTCGTGGGAAGCGGGTGGCGGCGTCCAGATGTACATGGGTCGCCGGGGCCGGGTCGCGCTCGACCTCGGTGCGCGGTACCAGGACAACGGCCGTGCGACCTACCTGACGGACTCGAGCATTCAGTCCAACGGCGACGGCACGTTCACCGTGACGCCGATCCGTTCGTCGGCCAATCTCGTCCTCTATCACCTCGGCGTGTCGTTCACGTTCTAAGCACGCTTGCGGTGGTAGTAGAGGTCCCAGGGGCTGATCCAGGTCTTGCCGTCGTCCATGGACATGCCGCCCCACTGGCGAACCGTATTGGCGTCGATCTTCACGAAGCTCATCCGTTGGGTCATGGACCCCTTCGGTGAGGTCGAGTGGGCGGTGAAGCGGAGCGTGTCACCGACCCACTCACTCTCGCGGTATTCCGTCACCCGCCCCGTTTGATCGATCCAGAACTGCTGCCACATCTTGAGTCCCACGTTGTAGCCGTTCAGACTTTTCCCCGAAACCCCTCCCTTGCCGGTCCAGTTCTCATAAAGCGCGCACCCCTCGAGCTGGAGTTGCACGCTGCTCGTTCCCGCCGGCTGGCCCTGTGGGGTCGTCACGTCCCATTCCCCGACCCAGAAGTCGAAGGTGCGGGATTCTTTCTGGGACATGCACGACGGTGAGGCGGGGGCCTGGGCCCACGCCAGCATCGGGGACACGAGGAAGAGAGCGACCAGGCGTGTCGAGGACATTGCGGGCTCCATGGAGTAGGGAGGTATCGGCCAACGTACGGGACGTTGGCCCGGGCGGTGTCGGTTGGGCGACGATTCGTCGGTTCCGAGCGCCGACCCGCGCCCCTGGGACGCCATGTTCAAGAGGCAGATAGATTGAAGATTGACCCGAGCTGAGGGAAGACCATGGCGGTGTCGAGACGGGAATGGCTGCAGGGCATGGGGGCGGTGGCCGTCGGGGCGTCGCTCCCGGTGGGAGCGGTCTCCCTGCCGAGCGCGCTCAGGGACTTTCCGCGCAAGGACGACTTCAACATCACGCCGGGCTTCACCTATCTGAACGGCGCCTACACACACCCGATGCCACGCGCCGCCGCCGAGGCGAGCCAGCGGGTCGCGACACGTCGATCGACGTTGTCGCCGCCGACGGGTGCACAGTATTCGCGGCCTGGTGGCGATCCCCGGAGCGCCTTCGCGTCCCTGATCAACGCCAAGCCCTCCGAGCTCAGCTTGATCCCGAACACCAGCACCGGAGAGAATCTGGTGGTCGAGGCCTTGGGAATCTCGGGGGGAGGGGATTACAACGTCGTCACCGACGGCCTGCATTTCGACGGGTCCCTGGTTCACCTGTTTGAGCTGAAGAAGCGTGGGCTCGACCTTCGCGTCGTGACGCCGCGTGAGGGGCGCATCGAGATGGCGGATCTCGAGCGCGTGGTGGACAACAAGACCCGCCTTGTCGAGATCTCGCTGGTCGCGATGTACAACGGGTTCCAGCATGATCTCAAGGCCGTATGCGACCTCGCCCACGCGCATGGGGCGTACGTGTACGCGGACATCATCCAGGCGGCTGGGGCCGTGCCCATCGACGTGCGGGCGAGCGGCGTTGATTTCGCGGCGACGGCCTCCTACAAGTGGCTGATGGGGGACTTCGGGATCGGCTTCCTGTACGTCCGGGAGGACCTGTTGGACCGCGTCGTCCATCGGACGCACTGGAGTTACGAGTCGGCTCCCGATGCGGATATCCACCAGTCGCCGTTCGATCCGCAGCACGGGCAAGTGGTGACCTATACACCCGGGACCACGGCCGCCGAGTACTTCCAGCTGGGTACGATGGACTACACGGCGCTCGCCGCGCTCGGGGTCTCCATTCCTTATGTCCTGTCCCTTGGCGTCGAGAACATTCAACGGCACCGCCAGCCGATGATCGACAAGCTGCAGAAGGAGATGCCCCGGCTGGGATACACGCCGCAGACGCCCGCGGGGAGCACCTCACCGATCGTGACCTTCGCGCACAAGGATGCGGACGGGATTACGAAGAAGCTCACCAACGCGCGCGTGGAGGTGCGGGTCGCCCCGTACTGGATGCGGATCGCGCCGAGTGTCTACAACGATCTACAGGATGTCGACCGCCTTCTGGAGGCCTTGAGCTAGCATGGACTTCGATCTAAGCGAAACGATCACGATGCTCGAGCGGACACCGGGAGTCGTGCGGGAGCTGCTGCGCGGTCTGCCCACGCGCTGGACTGCGTCCAATGAGGGGCCGGACACGTTCAGTGCGTTCGACGTCATTGGCCACCTGATCGATGGCGAGGAGACCGACTGGATCCCCCGGATCAAGATCATCCTGGCTCAGGGGGAGAGCCGGCGCTTCGTGCCATTCGACCGGTTCCGCTCCAAGGGGGCCGCGGAGACCCTCGAGCAGCGCCTGGACCGGTTCGCGGCCCTCCGGCGGCAGAATCTCGAGGTGGTCAGGGGCCTCAACGTGACGGTGGAGCAGTTGCGGCTCACGGGGGAGCACCCGGAGCTGGGCACGGTGACGCTCGCGCAGCTGCTCGCGACCTGGGCGGTGCATGACCTCACGCATCTCGCCCAGATCGGCCGGGTGATGGCGAAGCAGTACACGCAGGCCATCGGCCCCTGGGTGAAGTACCATCCGTTGCTGACGCGGTGAGGGCCAGCCGGGGTAGGGGAGACCCCTGACTGGCCAACGCGCAGAATGTGCGCTAAGCTGCGGAGGGTCCTTTCAGGGAGTCTCGATGCGCCACGCCTCGTTCGTTTTCGCCATTCTCGCGACCTCCACCGTTCCCGTGGCCAGTAACGCACAAGGCCCAGCGCTCGCCGTTGCGCTCGGTGCCGGCCGCGCCTACACCGATCATC
>DATNDQ010000140.1:0-5801 GCA_035553475.1 Gemmatimonadales bacterium | reverse complement strand
GCCCGACGTCACACCGGCCCTCGAGCTGCTGAGCGTCGAAGGCAGCGCCCTCGAACCTCTCGCACTCCTCGATCTCCTGGCACTCCTGACGGCCAGCCGGTCGGTGGGCACCGAGCTCAAACGTCTCGAACACCTGGCGCCTCGCACCGCCGCCCTCCGCGTCGATCCACTTCCCAAGACTCTCGAACCTCGGCTCCAGGCGTCGATCGGCGCGGATGGCTCCGTGCTGGATGGCGCGTCCGCCGACCTCGCGCGGGCACGCAAAGCCGTGCGTGAGGCCCGGGAGAAGCTGGTCCAGCGGCTCGAGCAGATCCTGTCCGGCTTGAAGTCGGAAGACCGCTCCGGGGACGCCGGCGTCACGGTGCGGAACAATCGCTATGTGATTCCGGTGCGGAATACGTCGCGCGCCCGCGTGGGCGGGATCGTGCACGACGAATCTGCCTCGCGGGCGACGGTCTTCCTCGAGCCCCCCGAAGTCATCGAGCTCGGCAACGAGCTGCGGGCCCGGGAGGCCGCGGAGCAACGCGAGGTGCTGCGGGTGCTCCGGGAGCTGACGGATCTCCTCCGGCCGCACCGGGACCTGCTCGGGCGGTCGCTCGAGATGTGCGTGGCGTTCGATGATTTGTGCGCCCGGGCGCGGTACGCGGTAGTGGTGAATGGCCACACGCCGGTGGTCGGAGAAGGGACACTGGCGATCCGTGACGGCCGGCATCCGCTCCTGCTCGGTGGTGAACGGGTCGTGATCCCGTTCGACCTGGTGCTCCAGGACGACGAGTGGACGGTCCTGGTCTCGGGTCCGAATACGGGCGGCAAGACGGTACTGATCAAGGCTGTGGGTTTGATCTGTCTGCTCGCGCAGAGCGGCATCATCCCGCCCGTCGGCCCGCGCTCGACGCTTCCGGTGTTCACCGGTGTCTTCGCGGACATCGGCGACAAGCAGTCCATTGCCGAGAGCCTGTCGACCTTTTCCGCGCACACCCGCACGCTCCGGGAAATCCTCGATGGTGCCGGCGCCGGCTCACTCGTATTGCTGGACGAAATCGGGAGCGGCACCGACCCCGCCGAGGGCGGTGCTTTAGCGTCCGCCACACTGCGCGCGCTCACTCGGCGCCATGCGGTGACGCTCGCGACCACCCATCTCGGCGCGCTCAAGCAGCTCGCGGCGGAGACGGTGGGGATCGTCAATGCCTCCCTGCAGTTTGACGCCGAGACGCTGACGCCCTCCTATCGGCTGCTGAAAGGCGTCCCGGGGCGGTCGTACGGCCTGGCGATCGCCCGGCGGCTCGGCGTCGCGGACGACGTGCTCGCCGATGCGGAGCGATCCGTTCCCGACACCGAACGCCAGCTGGATCGGCTTCTGGCGGAGGTCGAAAGGCGGCGTCAGGAACTCGAGCGGCAGGCCCGGGAGCTGGAAGAGCGGGCGAAAGCGCTCAGAGAAGAACGCGAGGGCGTAGAGCGCCGGGGAGAGGATGTCGCCGAGCGGGAGCGGGCGATCCGGGACCGGGAGCGCGCTCTCGACACGGCGGCCCGCGAGCAGGCACGCTCGTATCTCCTCGATGCCCGGAAAACCGTCGAAGCGGCGCTGGCGCAGGCGAGGGCCGCTGTCGACGAAGCCACTGCGAAAGAGGCGAGGAAGCTCGTCGAGGAAGCGATCGAGAAGACCGAAGGAGAGGGAAGTGGGAAGCGGGAAGCGGGAAGAGGCTGGCAACGTCTCGAAGAATTGAAGCACTCTCGTGGGACGCCGACTCTTCCCTCTTCCCCCTTCCCGCTTCCCACTTCGGAGGTCTCTGTCAGCATGACGGAGGTTTCACTGATCGGGATGAGGGCGGGGGAGGCGGAAGGGGAGCTCTTAAGGGCACTGGATGCGGCAATTGCGGCGGATCTCCCGTACCTTCGGATCATCCACGGAAAAGGGACCGGCGCGCTGAGGAAGATGGTGCATGAGGTCCTGGGCAACGACCGGCGCGTACGGCGGTTCGCATTCGCCCCGGCCAATCAGGGTGGTGCGGGAGCCACGGTGGCGGAGTTCAAGGCGTGAGCCTCATCCCCGACGAGCTGATCGAGCAGGTCCGCGACGCCGCGGATCTGGTCGGCGTCATCGGCGAGCACGTCGAGCTCAAGCGCACCGGCACCGACTACCGCGGACCCTGTCCCTTCCACGGCGGCACGCATCGCAATTTCGCGGTCATCCCGAAGAAGGGGATGTACTACTGCTTCGTCTGCCACGAGGCTGGGGACGTCTTCACCTTCTTCATGAAGAAGCTGGGCATGGACTATCCCACCGCGGTCCGCGAGGTCGCGCGCCGCGTGGGCATCACCATCCCCGAACGCGGACCCACCGGCCCGGACCCGAGGGAGCCGCTGTTCCAGGCTGTCTCCGCGGCGCACGACTGGTTCCAGCGGCAGCTGCGGGAGTCTCCGGAAGCGAAGATCGCGCGCGACTACCTCGCCTCCCGCCATATCGACCTCGAAACCGCCGGCGTACTCGGCCTGGGATTCGGACCGCGGGGGAAGGCGTTCGCTGACGCGATGAAGCAGCTCGGCGTGAAGGACGAACTGCTGCTCGAGACGGGCCTCTTGGTGAAGCGGGATGACGGCTCGATCATTCCGCGTTTCCGCGAGCGCGTGCTCTTCCCGATCCTCGATCTCCGCGGCCGCGCCGTCGCTTTCGGCGGGCGCGTACTCGGCGACGGGGAGCCGAAGTACTTGAACTCGCCCGAGACGCCGATCTTCCACAAGGGTCAGATGCTCTACAACCTGCACGCCGCCCGGCATGCGATGCGGAAGGCCGAGCGAGCCGTGCTGGTCGAAGGGTACTTCGACACGATCCGGCTTTCCCTCGCCGGGATAGAGGAAGTCGTAGCACCCCTCGGCACCGGACTCACGAGCGATCAGGCCGAGCTGCTCAAGCGCCATACGGAGCACGTCATCCTCCTGTATGACTCGGACGATGCGGGGCTCCGCGCGACGTTCCGGGCGGGAGACGAGCTGCTCCACCACGGATTGCGGGTGAGCGTGGCGACGCTTCCCGAGGGCGAAGATCCCGACACGCTCGTGCAGGAGCAGGGCGGTCCCGCGCTCGAGCGCGTGCTCAAGGACGCGGTGGACGTGTTCGACCGGAAGCTCCAGATCCTCGAGCGCCGGGGGATGCTCACGACGATTCCAGGCCGCCGTCGCGCCCTGGACCGCCTGCTGCCTACCATCCGGGCCACTCGCGATCCCATCACACGGGAGTTGTACCTCGCGCGCGCGGCCGAAGCCGCTCACGTGCGGAAGGATGTCTTGGAGCGGGAAGTGGCCATTGCGGGAGTGGGGAAGAGGGAAGCGGGAAGTGGTGCGCCTGCCACGCTTCCCTCTTCCCGCGTCCCTCTCCCCGTTTCCCCTTCCGCCGAGCGTGCTCTCCTTCTCGCACTCCTCGCCGGCGAGCCCTGGCGCAGCCGGGTGCTGGAATCGGTTGACACCGAGGACTTCGACGTCCCTCTCAATCGTGAAGTGTTCGAGGCCGAGCGTGCGGGGAGCGCCGCGGAACTGGGGGGCGATGCCGCGCGGATCTACGAACAACTGCGGGCGGAGAAGATCGAAGAGCAGGGGGTCGGAGACATGCTGGAAGGGGCCATGCGGCATGTGAATGCGCGGCCCCTCTCCGCCAAGATCGAATCCATCGACCGCGCCATGGCGGTCGCCTCACCGGAAGAGCAGCGCCGGCTGATGGTCAAGAAGCAGCAGCTCACCGCCGAACGGAACGCCGTCAAACCCACCTACAAAATTGTGTCGAGGAGGAAGGGTGCACCCGGATCTTGAAGCGCTGTTGACGCTCCAGCGGAAGGATGAAGCGGTTCGTGACACGGATGCCCGGCTGGCGGCTCTCGAGCCGGAGCTGGCCAGACTCGACCAGGCCCTGGATGGGGTCGAGCAAAAACTGGAGCAAGCACGGCGAGGAATTCAGGACGCGGTGGGTCGGCGCGGCGAGCTGGAAGGCAAGATCGCGAGCTATCGCGGCATGCAGGAAGCCCGGAAGCAGCGCCTCGAATGGGTCAAAGGCGCCAAAGAGGCCCAGACCCTGATGGCCGAGCTCGACTTGGCGCGGACCGTGATCGCCAAGGAAGAAGTCGAGTTCCTCCGGTCCGGCGATGCGGTGACGGAGGCGGAGATGAAGGCGGCCGAGGCGGAGAAGGGCGTCGAGGAAGTTCGGGATGCCCAGCGGGCCGACCGGGAGACCATCGAGGGCAGGCGGCAGGCCATCATGGCCGACCGGGAGAAGGCGATCGTCGACCGGGAAAGAGCGGCCAAGTTCGTCCAGGCCTCCCTCCTCTCGCGCTACGAGAAGATTCGGAAGGGGAAGGCGCCTGTGGCGGTGTATCCGCTGCACGGTGGCTCCTGTGGCCACTGCTTCACCGCGGTGCCGACCCAGCGCAAGGTGCTGATCCAGCGCGGGGTGACCATCGAAGGCTGCGAGGCGTGCGGCGTGCTGCTCTACGTAGCGGGATGATTCCAGCCAAGTGGGCCCTTACCGCCGCGCCGAGTGCCGCCGCGATCCATGATCTGTCGGCGGCGCTCACCATTCCGGAGCCCCTCGCGGCTCTTCTGATTCAGCGCGGCCTCGGTCAGCCCGATCTCGCCAAGCAATTCCTGCGCCCCGAGCTCGAGCGATTGTCCGACCCGCTCGAGTGGACGGGCATGAAGCGCGCCGTCGAGATCGTGTCGCAAGCGGTCCGTGATCGCGTGCCGATTCTGGTCCATGGCGACTACGACGTGGACGGCCAGTGTGCATCGTCCATGCTGACTAGGGCCTTGCGGGCAGCCGGCGGCAACGTGCACGCCTTCGTCCCGCACCGCATCCGCGACGGGTACGACTTCGGACCCGCGGGGCTCGCCAAGGCGGCGAGCATCGGCGCGCGGCTGATCATCACGTGCGACTGCGGCATAACGGCCGTCGAGACGGTCGCCAGGGCACGCGCTGCCGGGCATCAGGTGATCGTGACGGACCACCATCTCCCCGGCGACGCGCTCCCCGATGCCGATGCCGTGCTCGATCCCCAGCAGCCTGGCTGCCCCTCGGTCGACAAGACCCTGTGCGGCGCCGGCGTCGCCTTCAAGCTCGTCCAGGCCCTGGTTCCCGCGCTCGGTCTCTCGCCGAATCTGCCGCTCCATTTTCTGGACTTCGTCGCGCTGGCGACGGTAGCCGACGTCGTGCCCCTCACCGGCGAGAACCGGATCCTGGTGCGCCACGGACTCAAGATGCTCTCGGATTCCCGCTGGACCGGGTTGCGGGCACTCGTCGAAGCGGCGGGGCTCGCGGGTCAGCCGATCCGCGCGGGCCAAGTCGGGTTCATTCTCGCCCCTCGGCTCAATGCGGCGGGTCGCATCGGCGACGCGAACGACGGCCTCAAGCTGCTCCTCACGGACGACCCGGCCGAGGCTGCGGCGCTCGCGCGGGAGATGGAGACGCTGAACGCCCGGCGGCAGGAAATGGATCACCGGATCCAGGACGAAGCGATCGAGATGGCGGAGAAGTCGCTGCGGCCCGATCAGTGCGGGTTGGTGCTGGCGAACGACGGCTGGCACCCCGGCGTGATCGGCATCGTCGCGTCCCGGCTGGTCGAACGCTACGGTCGTCCCACCTTCCTCATCGGATGGGATGGTGATCTGGGGAAGGGATCGGGGCGCAGCGTACTCGGGTTCGATCTCCACGAAGCGCTGCACGAGGTGGGCGGGTGTCTCGAGAAGTACGGCGGGCACACCATGGCCGCGGGGCTCACCATCAAGCGCTCCCGGTTCGAGGAATTCCGCGAGGGCTTCCT
>DATNDQ010000139.1:0-17026 GCA_035553475.1 Gemmatimonadales bacterium | reverse complement strand
GCAGAGGTAGCCGAGCCACGCGATGGGCTCGATGCCCTGCTTGCGGCCGAGGTCGTAAAGCTCGCGGGTGCCGAGCACGCCGAGCACCGCCAGCATGGCCGCCAGGATCCAGTCGCCTACGTAGATGATGAGGACCGCGAGAGGGATCGCGACGACGGCGAAGGCGATCCGGACCAGCAGATTCCGCGACATCAGGCCGTGACGTTACCGAAACGTCGCTCGCGCCGCTGATAGTCGAGGATCGCCTCATAGAGGCACTGGCGGTCGAAGTCGGGCCAGAGCACCGGCGTAATGTAGATCTCGGTGTACGCCAGCTGCCAGAGCAGGAAGTTGGACAGCCGCTGCTCGCCGGAGGTGCGGATCAGGAGGTCGGGATCGGGCCACTGGGCCGTGTAGAGCTTGGAGGCCAGCGCGCCCTCATCCAGGTCCTCGAGGCGCTTGTTGCCCTTCAGGACTTCCTCGGCCAGGAGCCGCGCCGCGCGCGCCAGCTCGGCGCGGGACGAATAGGAGATGCAGAGGTTGAGGGAGAGCTTGGTGCCGCTGCGCGTATCGGCCATGATCCGCTCGACGGCCGCCCGCTGCTTGGGGCCGAGCCGGGTCAGGTCGCCGAGCACGTTCACGCGCACGCCCTGACCGGAGAGCTCCCGGACCTCCCGGGCGATGTACTCCTCGAGCAGGTTCATCAGGGCGGAGATCTCGGTGGCCGGGCGGTTCCAGTTTTCTTCCGAGAACGCGAAGAGGGTGAGCACCTCGACGCCGCTCTCGATGGCACCTTCCACCACCTCGCGGACCGCCTTCATGCCGGCGCGATGTCCCAGCGGCCGGGGCATCAGACGTCCGCGGGCCCAGCGCCCGTTGCCATCCATGATGATGGCCACGTGGCGGGGCACCCCGCCGTTCAGCCGAACCTGCGCCAGGAGATCCGCGGTGACCACTAGACCTCCATGATCTCCGCTTCTTTGCCCTTCACCGCGTCATCGATCGCTTTCATCTTCTCATCGTGCAGCTTCTGCACGTCCTTTTCGCAGTGCTTCTTCTCGTCTTCCGACACGTGCTCGAGTTTCTTGGCCTTGGCGATCGCGTCGGTCCGCGCGTGGCGGACGCCCACGCGCCCTTCCTCGGCGAACTTGTGCACGACCTTGACCAGTTCCTTGCGCCGCTCCTCCGTGAGGGCTGGAATCGGGATCCGGATGACCGTGCCGTCACTGGACGGGGTGAGACCGAGCTCGGAGACCACGATCGCCTTCTCGATGGCCTTGGCGAGCGATTTGTCCCACGGCGTGACGGTGAGGAGCTTGGGTTCGGGGGCGGCGACGCTCGCGACCTGATTGAGCGGCATCATGTTCCCGTACGCGTCCACGCGCACGACGTCGAGGAGCGTCGTGGTCGCCCGGCCGGTCCGCACGCTCGAGAACTCGCGCTTCACCGACTCGACCGATTTCTCCATGGCCGCCTTGGCGGTCTTCAACAGCTCGGGGATCGTGCTCATCGAACGATGGTGCCGACGCGCTCCCCCGCCAGAATGCGCGCGGTCGCACCGGACTGGTTGATGTTGAATACCACGATGGGCAGCCGGTTCTCCTTGCACAACCCGAAGGCGTTCGCGTCCATCACTGCGTACCCTTTCACCAGGGCGTCCTGGAAGGACAGCTCGGGGATGAACGTCGCCGTCTTGTCCTTCTTCGGATCGGCGGTATAGACGCCGTCCACGTTGGTGGCCTTCATCAGGACCTGGGCTTCGATTTCCAGGGCCCGGAGCACCGCCGCGGTATCCGTCGAAAAGTAGGGGTTTCCCGTCCCCCCGGCGAAGATCACCACCCGGCCCTTGTCCAGGTGCCGAATGGCCCGCCGGCGAATGTACGGCTCGGCCAGCTCTTCCATCCGGATCGCCGTCATGACCCGCGTGTCCACACCCTTCTTCTCCAGCAATTCCTGGAGCGCCAGGGCGTTGATCACGGTGGCCAGCATGCCCATGTAATCGGCCGAAACGCGGTCCATGCCCTGCTGGCTGGCGGTCGTGCCGCGGAGGATGTTCCCACCGCCCACGACCAAGCCCAGCTGGACACCTGTCGCCGCGACCGACTTCAGCTCGTCGGTGATGCCTTCCAGGGTAGCAAAATCGATGCCCGCTCCGGTGCCCTTCCCGCCCGCGAAGTGCTCACCCGACAGTTTGAGCAGCGCGCGCTTGTAGGTCAGGGCGGGCATGGATCAGTTCCCCCCGAGCTCGAACCGGGCGAAGCGGTGAATGTGCACTTTCTCGCCGGTCTTGCCGGAGTAGGCCTTCACCAGGTCACCGATGGTCACCTTGTCGTCCTTCACGAAGGGCTGCTCCATGAGCACGCTCTCCTGGAAGAACTTCTTGAGCATGCCCTCGACGATCTTGCCGCGGATCTGCTCGGGCTTCTTCTGCTCGATGACCTGGGCCTCGTAGATGCGCCGCTCGCGCTCCACGACGTCCGGGTGGATGTCCTCGATCCGGACCGCCAGCGGGCGCGTGGAAGCGATCTGCAACGCGATGTCGCGCGCAAGCTGCTTGAACTCGTCGGTACGCGCCACGAAGTCAGTCTCGCAGTTCAGCTCCACCATCACGCCGACTTTGCCGGTGAAATGGATGTACGCGTCAATCAGGCCCTCGGCCGCGGTCTTCTCGGCACGCTTTTCCGCCTTGGCGGCGTACTTGACCCGCAGGATCTCGGTCGCCTTCTCGAGGTCGCCACCGGTCTCTTCCAGGGCCCTCTTGCAATCCATCATTCCGGCACCCGTACGGTTCCGGAGCTCCGCAACCATTTTCGCTGAAATCTCAGGCATTCTTCTTCCCCGTTAAAAAATGCCGCCCTCGGCCGTCAGGCACGGAGGGCGGCGGCTCTTGGTCAACCCCGTCCGGCGGGCGCTTACGCGCCCCCGCCTCCTGCCGCCGACGTTCCACCCGCCGGCGCTTCATCCGTCTTCATCCGGGCCGCGATGGCCTCGGGCTTCGGCCGCCGCTTCCGGCGGGCCGGCTTCTTCTTGCGATCGCCTTCGGCCTCGGCCTCGACGCCGGTTTCGGTCGAGTACGTCGTGCCCTCGGCCTCCTCGGAGGATTCACGCATCGGCATCTGCCGGCGCGCTTCCCCGATGACGTCGGACAAGGACGCGGTGATCAGCGCAACCGAGCGGATGGCGTCGTCGTTCCCCGGAATCGGCACCGTGATCAGATCGGGATCGGCGTTGGTGTCGACGATCGCGACCACCGGGATCCCGAGCTTGTTGGCCTCGGCGACCGCAATGCGCTCCTTCTTGGCGTCCACGATGAACAGCGCCCCGGGCAGGCGGCCCATGTTCTTGATGCCCGAGAGGTTCTTGTCGAGCTTCTCGCGCTCGCGGGCGAACAGCAGCTGCTCTTTCTTCGTGTAGTTCTCGAACTCGCCGTCGGACGCGCCCTGTTCCAGATCCTTCAGCCGCTTGATCTGCTTCTTGATGGTCTGGAAATTCGTCAGCGTGCCGCCCAGCCAGCGCTCGGACACGAAGTACGAGCCGCACTTCTCGGCTTCGGCCTGCAGAATGGCCTTGAGCTGCTTCTTGGTGCAGACGAAGAGGATGCCCTCACCCTTCAGGACCACGCTCCGGAGGAGCTCCTGGGCCAGCTGCAACTGATGGAGAGTCTTCTGGAGGTCGATGATGTAGATGCCGGAGCGTTCGGCGAAGATGAACCGACGCATCTTCGGGTTCCAGCGCCGAGTTTGGTGCCCGAAGTGGACACCGGCTTCCAGCAGGTCCTGCAGTTGAGGCTGTGCCAAAGCAAATCCTTTCTTGGGTTTTAGACCGCCGTCCCCGTCATCTCCAACGCCACCCCGGAGGGACCCGGCATCGGATCGGGAGACGTGTGGGTTAGGCTGGACGTCTAGACGTCTAGACGTCTAGTCTTGCTATCTCTTGCTGAACTGGAAGCGCTTCCGCGCGCCAGCCCGGCCCGGCTTCTTCCGCTCCACCGCCCGCGGATCGCGGGTGAGGAGGCCCTGCTCGCGAAGCTTTTTCCGGTGCCGCTCGTCGGCCAGGCAGAGCGCGCGTGCGATCGCCATGCGAATCGCGCCGGCCTGTCCCGTCATGCCGCCGCCGTTGACGCGCGCGCGCACATCGAAGGCGCCCAGCGTGTCGGTGACGGTGAATGACTGCTGGATGTGCGACACCAGGCTCGGCCGGGGGAAGTAATCACCCAGCGTGCGCCCGTTGATGTTCCACTTTCCCGAACCCGGCGTGAGATACACGCGCGCGACCGCGACTTTGCGGCGGCCGATGGCGTGCCAGCGGAGCTCCGGCGTGATCGCGGCGCTCACTTGGCACCTGCCAGGGTCATGGGCTGCGGCTGCTGCGCCGCGTGCGGATGAGCCGGTCCCGCGTACACCTTCAGCATCTGCTTCACCTTCTGCCTGGAGAGCGTGGTCTTCGGCAGCATCCCCCACACCGCCTTCTCGATGACGCGGTCGGGATGCTTGGCCAGGAGCTTGGCGACCGGCGTGAACCGCTCGTGCCCCATGTACCCGGTGTGCCGGAAGTACTCTTTCTGAGCCGGCTTGTTGCCGGTCAGCTTCACGGCTTCGGCGTTGACGACGATGACGCAGTCACCGCCATTGACGTGAGGCGTGAACGTGGGCTTGTGCTTGCCGCGCAGGACCTGCGCCACCCGCGAGGCGAGACGCCCCAGGGGCTGCCCAGCAGCATCCACCACCCACCAACGCCGTTCGATTTCCTCTGGCTTCAGAACGAAGGTCTTCATGGTCCTCTTCAAGAGCCCGAAAATAGACAGACTAGAACTCTAACCGGGCCCTAAGCACGTGTCAATTGGAGGGTTCCACACTTTCGAGGGTCACGAGGGGCGCCCCCTTCTCGACGATTGCACCGGGGGCGACGTGCACCTTTTTGACGATCCCTGGGTGGGTCGCCTTCAGCTCATTCTCCATCTTCATCGCCTCGACCACCACCAACCCCGTGCCAGGGCCAACCTTCTGGCCCTCAGTCACCTGCACCCGCACCACCAGACCCGGCATCGGGGCCTTCAGCACCCCACCCCCCGTTGGCCCCCCCTTCTTGCCGGTCAGGGTCCGGATGGCCTGGGTCCGCTCGTCCACCGCCTCGACCTCGACCCGCTCACCCACCGCCCCCAACGCCCACTGCCCCATCCCCTCCAGGGCCTGTGCCGAGACCGTCCAGGAGTCGCCGCCAAGCAGCAGGTGATGCAATGGCGTGCCCGGGACCGCGGCGAGGTGGGCATCGAGGGTCTCGCCATCCACCCGAACCGACCCACCCAGCACCTCGACCTCGATGATCCGGCCCGCCAGGCGCACGAAGTACTTCACGCGGCCTCCAGAACGGCGACGGTCTCGACGTGCGCCGTCTGCGGGAAGAGGTCGAATGCCTTCACGCCGGTGACGCGGTAGTTGGTCGACAGACGCGAAAGGTCCCGGGCGAGGGTAGCCGGATCACAGGAGATGTAGACGAGTTTGGGCACCGGTTCCCCGGTCAGCCGCAACGTGACATCCCAATGGAGTCCCGCGCGCGGCGGATTCACCACCGCGGCGGCCGGCGGGTCTTCGAGCGTGGGAAGGACATCCTCGGTCTTTCCCGCGATGAACCGGATCCGTTCTCCGCCGGGGCGGGTCCGGGCCCAGGTGACCGCCTTTTCGTCAGCATCCACACTGACCACCGACGCTCCGGCCCCGGCGAGCGCGATCGCCGTGTCGCCGATGCCTCCGTACAGATCCCAGGCGAGCTGATCGGTCAGCGGCCCGAATTGCTGTACCGCCCATTGCCGGGCCAGTCCACCCATCTCGGGGTGCACTTGTTCGAATGCCGTCGCCGGGAACCCGGTCGCGGGACCCGCCATGACGCGAGCCGCTCCCTCCGTCGGCTGCCACCAGCAGATCACTTCACCGTTCCCCGCCGAAAGCGCCTTCCGCATCTCATCGGCCTTGAGCCACGGCTCCCCGGACGACTCCACGACGACGTGGCGATTGCCCTCCCGGTCGAGGCGCAGGGTGATATGTGCCGGCCGGTTGGGCAGGAGATCGAGGTGCGTAACGACGGCGCGCCAGAGTGCCATGAGCCGCACGTCGGCGATATGGCAGTCATGCAGAGCGAAGACCGCGTTCGGGCGATTCTGCGGGTGGAATCCGGCGGTGATTCCCTTCCCGTCGTGACCCGCCTTCACCGCGAGCGTGATCTTCGCCCGGTAGCGCCACTCCTCGGCGGCTTCGACGATTTCGGGGTCGGGCAGATCGAGCTTTCCGATGCGCCGGAGCGCCTCACCCACGATGGAGCGCTTGGCCGCGAGCTGCGCGTCGTAGGAGAGGTGCTGGAGCTGACACCCGCCGCAATCGTCGTCCACGTAGTGGCGGCAGGCGGGGACGATGCGTGCGGGCCCGGCCGTGACGATCTCGCCGATCGCACCGCGCGCGAAGTTCTTCCGCTTCTCGACCGCGCCGAGCCGGACCTGCTCACCGGGCGCGGTGCGCGGGACGAAGATGGCGCGGCCATCTTCCAGACGGCCCACGCCGTCGCCGCCACCGGCGATCGAGGTGATCGTAACCAGCTCACTCACTGGCCCGTTCCTTCGCGACGCGCCGCGTCGAGCCACGGAGTAGCCGGGAGCCGGGAGCCGGGAGCCGTACCCTCCGTGACACGCCCTGCTCTCCGTTCGTCAGCCAGCATCGCCGCCACGACGGCCACGGGCTTCACGAGAGCCTCCGACAGAGGCGCCGCCAGCAACGCCTCACCCTTGCGATCCAGATATCCGATGTCGATCGCCCCCGACCGGAAGTCGGGGTCCGCGAGCACCCGGAGGTGAAACGCCTGCGACGTCGGCAACCCGACGATCACCAGCTCACGCAAGGCCCGGCCCATTCGCGCGAGGGCCACTTCGCGGTTTTCACCCCACACGATGAGCTTGGCGATGAGGGGGTCATAGTGAAGCGTGACCTCGTTCCCCGCCTCGACGCCTCCATCCCACCGCACGCCAGGCCCGCTCGGGATTCGCAAATACTTCACGACCCCGGTGGCCGGCAGGAATCCATTGAAGGGATCCTCGGAGGTGATGCGGCACTCGATGGCGTGCCCGCGCGGCTCGAGCGCACCCCGATGCACCCGCATCGGGTGCCCCATGGCGATTCGCAGCTGTTCCCGCACGAGGTCCACGCCGAACACCAGCTCGGTGACGGGATGCTCGACCTGAATGCGGGTGTTCATTTCGAGGAAGTAGAAGTCGCCGTTCGACGCGAGCAGAAACTCGATGGTCCCGGCCCCGACGTACCCGACGGAGCTGGCCGCGGCCGTCGCCGCATCGCCCATCCGGCGCCGCAACGCGGGTGACACCGCCACCGACGGCGCTTCTTCGATCAGCTTCTGGTGCCGCCGCTGAATGCTGCACTCGCGCTCCCCCAGAGCCACCACGCGGCCATGGGTGTCGCCAAGGATCTGGATCTCGACGTGCCGGGGCTGTTCGATGTACTTCTCGATGTAGACCGACCCGTCCCCGAACGCCTTCTGCGCCTCACTCCGGGCACCTTCGAAGGCCGATTCGGCTTCCGCCGCACTGCGCACCAGGCGCATGCCCTTCCCGCCCCCGCCGGCCGCGGCCTTGAAGAGCACGGGGAACCCGATCCGCTGAGCCTCGCGCGCCGCTTCGCCTGCGTCCTTGAGGGGGGACGTGAGCCCCGGCACGATCGGGACGCCGGCGTGCTGCATCCGGCGCCTGGCCTCCGTCTTGTCCCCCATTGCCTTGATGGCCTCAGGTGACGGACCGACGAACGTGAGTCCGGCGTCCCGTACCGCCGCCGAAAAAGGCGCTCGCTCCGAGAGAAAGCCGTAGCCCGGATGGACAGCCTGGCATCCTGTTGCCTTTGCCGCGGCAATCAGCTTCGGAATGTTGAGGTAGGACTCGGACGCCGGCGCCGCGCCGAGGTGCACGGCCCGATTGGCGGCACGTACGTGGGGCGACAGGCGATCGGCGTCCGAGTAGACGGCGACCGCCTCCAGCCCCTCTTCATGGCAGGCCCGGATGATCCGGAGCGCGATTTCGCCCCGGTTGGCGACGAGGACCCGCTTCAGCTCCGGCATCCGGTCCGGGCTCGGGGGATCCCGTAACTCGCCAGCGGCTGGCAGAGGCCGGGCGACAGCCGGACCGCATGCCGGTAGAGATCGAGTGCGAACCGCGCCCACGGGTCGTTGGCATCGATCGCGAACTTCAGGGCCGCGAAGACAAAGTCGGCGGGAGGCACCTGCGGGCTGGCCGCCGCATTCTTCCCGGTGATCCACACGAAGGGCCGGGTTTGCCACGCGATGCGGCCGTGCCCGCCGGGTGGTGACCCCAGGTCGACGCCGGCACAGACCGGCCGCAGGGCGCCGAGCGCCAGGACCCGGGCCTCCGCGTTGTCCCTCTGCGCCGGCGCCTTCTTGAGTCCGGCATCCTTCGCGACGCGCGACGCAAACACCGAATCCGAACGGTACCGGCTCATCGGTACGGTCAGGAGATCGGGTCTGATGTCGTGATTGAAGCGCAGATATGCCGCGGCGGCCGACACCACATCGTTATCGGTGAACAGCAGAGCGTGCGGAGGACAGGCGCGCAGCAGGTTCTCGGCCAGCTCTTCGAGTACGGGAGGCAGGCGCGATCCCGACGGCATCTCCTGCCACACGGAGTCCACGCCGGCCGTATCGCGCAGCTCCCAGGTGAGCGTCGCGAGGTCCTGGCGTGCCACCACCCGGTACGTGGACGCCGAATCGCCGAGGCCCAGCCCCGGCCGCAGTTGCACCGCCCGCCCGAATGCCATCTCGGCCGACAGAATCTCGCCGCGTGCCCACCCGCTGTCGGGGGGGCCCGCGTGGGTATGAAAGGCGTCGGCAGCCCGGAGCTGCGCCCGCCCCAGCGCCAGCCAAGCCGCCGCGTCTCCGGAATCGCGCGCGACGCGACTCGAGAGGGCGGCGAGCGAGTCCGGCGTCGGGACCTGCGCCTGTACCAGCTGGGCGGCCAGGAGGGCGTTAAAGAGGAATGCTGCCATGCTTTTTCGGCGGGTTCTTGTCGCGTTTGGTCGCGAGCGCCACCAGCGCATCCACCAGCCGCGGCCGGGTATCCCGCGGATCGATCACGTCATCGACGTAGCCGCGTGACGCCGCCTGATAGGGATGCGCGAATTTGGAGCGGTACTCCTGAATCCGCGCATCGGTCGATTCGCCCTTGTACAGGATCTTCACCGCCCCCTCCGCCCCCATCACCGCGATTTCCGCCGTTGGCCAGGCGACGTTGTAGTCTCCGCGGATGTGTTTGGACGACAGCACGTCGTACGCGCCACCGTACGCCTTGCGTGTGATCACGGTGAGCTTCGGGACGGTGGCTTCGCAGTACGCGTAGAGAAGCTTGGCCCCGTGTTTGATAATCCCCCCATGCTCCTGCCCCACCCCCGGGAGAAACCCCGGCACATCCTCGAAAGTGACCAGGGGAATATTGAAAGCGTCACAAAAGCGGATGAACCGCGCGCCTTTCAACGAGGCACCGATATCGAGGGCGCCGGCCAGCACCGCCGGCTGGTTGGCCACGATCCCCACCGGCCTCCCACCCAGCCGGGCGAGACCGACCAGGAGGTTCTGGGCGTAGTCCTTCTGTACCTCGAAGAAATCACCGTCGTCCACCACGCGGGTGATCACGTCCCGCATGTCGTACGGCTTGTTGGGCGTATCGGGAATCAGATCCAGCAGGGCCTCTTCCCGGCGGTCCACAGGGTCGGTGGAGGCCTTGATCGGCGGGGTTTCGAGATTGTTCGACGGCAGGAACGACAGCAGCGTGCGAATCGCCGCGATCGCTTCGAGCTCGGCATCGTGGACGAAGTGGGCGACCCCGGACGTGCCGCCATGGACGTCGGCGCCTCCCAGGCCTTCGAAGTCCACGTCCTCGTGCGTGACCGTTTTCACGATGTCGGGGCCGGTCACGAACATGTAGGAGATGCCCCGCACCATGAAGACGAAATCGGTGAGCGCCGGGCTGTAGACGGCCCCCCCGGCGCAGGGGCCCAGGATGGCGCTGATCTGGGGGACGACGCCGGACGCGAGGGTATTCCGGAGAAAGATGTCGGCGTAGCCGCCCAGGGAGGCGACCCCTTCCTGGATGCGGGCGCCCCCTGAGTCGTTCAGGCCGATGACGGGCGCGCCCACCTTCAGGGCCGAGTCCATCACCTTGCAGATCTTCTCGGCGTGGGCTTCGGAGAGGGAGCCGCCGAACACGGTGGCGTCCTGAGAGAAGGCATAGACCAGGCGTCCATCGACGCGGCCGTAACCGGTGACGACGCCATCCCCGGGAATTTTCTGGTCGGCCAGACCGAAATCAGTGATCCGGTGGGTGACGAAGCGATCGAGCTCGACGAAGGAGCCGGGATCGAGCAGGACATCCAGCCGCTCCCGCGCCGTCATCTTGCCCTTCTTGTGCTGAGCCTCTATCCGCTTTGCGCCGCCGCCCTGCTCCGACTCGGCGCGGCGGCGTTGGAGATCTTCCAGCTTCTCGCGAGTTGACATATCAAAAATCTAGACGGCTAGACGGCTAGACGGATAGACAGACGTCTAGACGTTCAGACGGCTAGCGGTTCACAGAAACAACAGGAGCCAGGAAGTCGCCTTCCTGGCTCCTAGTTCCTGACTACCGCTGGACGTCTAGCCGTCTAGACGTCTGCCTGTGCACTAGGCGTCTCTTCTTTCGGGAAGCCCGTTGCCGCAAGGACAATGCGGTGATGGATGGGGTCCACTTCCAGAACGGAGACCTCTACCGCCTGCCCCTCTTTGACGGCCTCAGCGGGATCCTGAATGTCGGGAATGCCGAGCTGCGACATGGGAATGAATCCTTCGATGTCGTTGCCGAGATCGATGACGACACCCTTGTCCATGAGGCGCACGACCCGTCCGCGCATCTGCGTGCCGACGGGGTACGTCTCGCCGATGCGCAGCCACGGATCCTCCTCGGCCTGCTTCAGGCCGAGTGAAATCCGCTTGTTCTCCGCGTCGACGTTGAGGATGAGCACGGTGACGGTGTCGCCCTTCTTCAGCATCTCCGACGGGTGTTGTACCCGCTTGGTCCAGGACATGTCGGAGATGTGGATCAGGCCGTCGATGCCCGGCTCGATCTCGACGAACGCGCCGAAGCTGGTCAGGTTGCGGACTTTGCCGGTGATCCGCGTGCCCACCGGATACTTCTGCGGCAGCGCCATCCACGGATCCTGCTCGGTCTGCTTCATGCCCAGCGAAATCTTCTCTTCCGTCTCGTCGACCTTGAGCACCACCGCTTCGATGGACTCGCCGATCGAGACGACCTTCGAGGGATGCCGGACGTTGCGCGTCCAGCTCATCTCGGAGATGTGGACCAGGCCCTCGATGCCGGGCTCGAGTTCCACGAACGCGCCGTAGTTGGTGATCGAGACGACCTTCCCCTGCACGCGCGTGCCGACCGGATACTTGGCGGCGACGTTCTGCCAGGGATAGGACTGGAGCTGCTTCAGGCCGAGCGAGATGCGCTCGCGCTCCCAGTCGATGTCCAGGATCTTGACCTCGAGCTCCTGGCCGATCTGCACCATCTCGGACGGATGCGACACCCGTCCGTAGCTCATGTCGGTGATATGGAGCAGTCCGTCCACGCCGCCGAGATCGATGAAGGCGCCGAAGTCGGTGATGTTCTTGACCACGCCCTTCCGGACCTGGCCGACCTGCAGCTCCTTCATCAGGACATCGCGCTTGGTGCGGCGCTCCGCCTCGAGCAGCACGCGGCGGCTGACCACGATGTTCCGGCGCCGCTTGTTCAGCTTGATGATCTTGAACTCGAAGCTCTGGCCGAGCAGCTCGTCGATGTTCGGGACGCGCCGCAGGGCGATCTGCGAACCGGGCAGGAACGCGTCCACGCCCATCAGATCCACCACCACGCCGCCCTTGATCTTCTTGATCAGGCTGCCGTGGACCGGCTCGTCCTTCTCGTGCGCTTCGCGGATCTTTTCCCAGACCCGCATGAAGTCGGCCTTCTTCTTCGAGAGGACGACGGCGCCCTCCTGGTCTTCGAGATGCTCCAGGAAGACTTCGACGATGTCCCCTTCCTTCAGGCTCTTCGGGTCCTTGAATTCGTCGATCGGGACGGCGCCTTCGGACTTGAAGCCGACGTCCAGGATCACGGCCGCGTCGGTGACGCGCAGGACCTTGGATTTGACGATTTCACCCTCTTCGATGTTCGAGAGGGTGCCCTCGTACAGCTCCGTCATCTTCGCGATGTCGTCGGCGGAATACTCTTCGTGGAGATCGGACCGGACGCGGAGTACTGAGTGCGTGGAGGACTTCTTCGGGACTTCTGGAACCGAATCTTCGAGATCCTGCGCTTCAACCTGCATGTGAGAACCACCAGTTGGGCTAGGCGTTTCCGGAATCGCATCCCGGGGCCAATCCCCGGGGGCGTCCAACAAGGACCGGGAACCTAGCGGAGCGCCCACTCCCGCGCCAGCGCTACCACGCGTTGCACCTGCTCGTCGAATGAAAGCCGCGTGGAATCGAGCATCAGCGCATCGGGGGCGGGCTTGAGAGGGGCCACTGCCCGCTGCGAATCTGCCTCGTCCCGGGACGCCAGCGCCTGCGATTCCCGGGCGACGCGCTCCGGATCGAGCGCTTCTCCCCGCTGGGTGATGCGCCGGCGGACCCGCTCATCGGCAGTGGCGGTCAGAAAAACCTTGACCGGGGCGTCCGGGAAGACGACGGTGCCGATGTCCCGTCCGTCCACTACCACCCCGGAGGGGTGCTCCCTTGCGGCCTGGCGCTGCTGCGCATTCACCCACCTCCGGACGCCGGGGAGCGCGGCGAGCTCCGACACGCGGGCCGTCACGCGCTCGGTGCGGATCGCGTCCCCCACGTCCACGCCGGCGACCGACGGACGGAACTCCGTCCCGATCAGATTCAGCCGCACCGGAAGGTCCTCGGCGAGACCCACGATGCGGGTCTCGAGCCACGCGCCGCCGCCGAGATGATCGAGCGCGGCGAGGGTGAGCGCGCGGTAGAGCGCACCCGAATCGAGGTGCGTCCAGCCGAGGGCGCGCGCGACCGCCTTGGCGGTCGACGACTTGCCCGAGGCGGCCGGCCCGTCAATCGCGATGACGCGAAGCACGACCGATCCTCCGGACATCCTGGAAAAATCCTGGGTAGCTCACCGACACCGACTTCCTTTCCGAAAGGCGCACGTCCGCGCCGGAGGTGGTCCCGAGCACTGCGAAGGCCATGGCGAGGCGGTGGTCTTTCGCCGTGTCGACCGATCCGCGCGCGGGAGCATCCGAGCCGCGGACCTGAAGGTCATCCCCGGACGCCTCGGCGTCGACACCCACCGCGCGCAGGTTCCTGGCGATCATCTCCAGCCGGTCGCTCTCCTTCACCCGCAACTCCCCGACGCCCCGGAACACGGTTTCCCCAGCGGCCCGGCCGGCGAGCACGGCCAATATCGGGACCTCATCCACCAGCGACGGGACTTCGGTCGCTACAATGGTGGTTCCGCGCAACCTGGCGGGCTTCACGATGAGATCCGCGACCGGCTCCGGGCCGACTTCACGAACGTTCGTGACTTCGACCGGTGCGCCCATCCGGGCGAGCACCGGCAGGAATCCCGTTCGCCCCGGATTCATCCCGACGTTCTGGATGCGGAGCTCCCCGCCCTCCGCCAGCACCGCGAGGGCGACGAGGAACGCCGCCGACGATGGATCTCCCGGCACGGCCAATGAAAACTCTCGTATCTGATTTGCTGACGGCTGATAGCTGACGGCCGACGGCTGGCTGACGTCTGATGTCTGACGTCTGATGTCTTCCCCCAGCCACCGCAGCATCCTCTCGGTGTGATCTCGCGAGGCTTGCGGCTCTCGCACAGTCACCGCCACCCCCGCGGTCAGCCCGGCGAGCAGCAACGCACTCTTCACTTGAGCCGATGCCACGGGCGACACATGCTCGATCGCCCCCAATCGGCCGCCGCGGAGGCTGGCAGGAAGTGTGCCCCCCTCCGATTCCGTAATTCGTGCACCCATCGCTCGCAGAGGATCGGTGACGCGTCGCATGGGGCGCCGTCGCAGCGAGGCATCTCCGGTCAGGGTTGCCCGGATGCGCTTGCCGGCCAGGATGCCGAGCAGGAGGCGGGTCGTCGTGCCGGAGTTGCCGCAGTGAAGCCGGGAAGCGGGAGGCGTGAAGCGGGAAGTGTGAACGGTCACTCGTGCCCCGTCACGCACGCCGGTGATCTCCGCTCCCAACTGCCTTAGGACACGCGCAGTGGATTTCACGTCCTCACCGGCGAGAATCCCGGAGATTTCGCTCTTCCCCTTGGCGAGCGCGGCGAACATCAGTGCGCGGTGAGAAATGCTCTTGTCGCCAGGTGGGGTGACGGATCCCGAAACATGCATGGAAGGAAATTAGCGAGGCCAAAGAAAAAGGGGCGGCTCCGGAGAGCCGCCCCCTGCCATCACTGCTGGACGCTTACGGGTGGACGTTGAAGCGTGTCGACGTCGCCCCGCTGACCTGAATCGCCGGCCGGCCACCGACCGTCCCGGACGCGGACAGGAGGTAACCACCGGGCTTCACCTGGCTCAAGTCGCCGAAGGTCGCGATGCCGGCGCCGTTCGTGATCTGCGTCAGGGTCCCGTTCAACTGCGCGGGCGTGCCGTTGTTATTGAAGGACGTCAGCGTCACCGCCACGTTCGGGATCGGATCACCCGTCTTCGCATCGGTGACCAGCACCTGCACGGCCGGCTTGATGATCTGATTCACCTTGACGTTGGTCGGCTCGGCGACAAAGCCCATGGGCGCGCCACTGTCGATGGCGAGCGGACCGAACTCGCTGTGGATGCCGGAGGTCGAGCCCGCCAGACCGCCCGGATTGGCGTAGAGGGACTTGGGGATAAAGACCGAGCCCACCGCACTCGCCAGCTGCTTGAGGAAGCCCGGCTTCACGACCGCCGCGAGCGAGGGGGAGCAGCTCACGGGATCGAGGAAGGCGGCATCCTCGAAGGGCAGCAGGCCGACGTTCTCTTCATGCATCAGGGACTTCGTGTTGGTGCTCACGTCGATGCAAAGGCCAACCTCGGCACCGGCACCGGCGAACACCGTCGAGCGCGGCACGACCTTCCAATCGTATGAGGTCGAGGTCGAGCCGGGACGGCCATACAGGAGGATCCGGTTCGGCGCCGGATTCCCCGCCAGGAGATCGGTCCACGCCCCATTCACCGGCTTCACACCGGAGAACGGCGCGGTGGCGGGACGGTTCACGACGGGTCCCGTCGAGTCACTCGGTCCGCCGCGGACGTCGAGCGCGCCATGTTGGGCCGGATCAAGGGCGACGGAGAAGTCTTCAGGGAACGTGAGCGGAAGATCGGCCGCATTCGTGTACATGCACGCGAGCAGGCCGTTGACGAGGTTACCGCCGTCGGTGACGTCGGTGTTCCCGGCGTTCACGTTGCCCACGACGTGCACGAGGATGTCGAACCCGGTGTTCTGGGCGGCGGTGGTGCCCGCGTGCGCCTTCTGCATCGAGCTGATCAGCGCCTTGACGGCCCTCGCTTCGAGGCTTGGGAAGTAGCGGCCCGCGAGCGTCGAGAGAGAGCTGAAGCTGCACGTTCCCGGAGGCGCGATCGTCCCGCCCCCGTCGTCGTCGCGATCGGCCATCGGGGTGCCCACCCGACCGGTAACCGCGGGGTTGAGCGGGCTCTTGGCTTCGCCGCACGCGGCGAGGAGTGCGAAGATTAGAACTGGAGCGACACGACGTCCGATGTGCATTCGATCGTACCTCAGGGCGCGAGAGGGGGAGACGATGACGCGGGACGCATCAACTGTGTGCGTCGAAGCACAATCTACGCCAGATGAAATGGTGCTTCCAGCCGCTGAAACGCTGAGGCACCCGCGCCATACTGGGGCGCGAGTCCCACACTTTCTGTCAGCGTGATCCTACGAGCGCTTTGAACTGCGGATCATCGCGAAGTCCGTCGAGCCACCACGTCCGATCCTTCGCGACGTTAGGACGTTCCTGGGGGTTCACGGCGAGATATTTCGCCAGGAGGTCCAAGGCTTCCTTCCGGTCGCCGAGCATATTGCGCAGGAACATTTCCGTGTAGTACAAGTCACCCGATTGGTCGGCGCTCTGCCCCGCCCGTGCGCGCATGGCGACGTCCCGCGCGCTGTCCTTCAGTCCCGCGTTCGCGATCGCCATCGCCACCAGCAATGATCCCCGGTCCCGGCGGAAGTCCCGCTCGGGCGGGGCATACTGCAGAACGTTCTGATCGAGGACCTTCCAGAGGTGCGGGATGTCCGCCTTCGGACCGCCCTTCAGCGCGTACAGCGAGATCTGGCACTCGGTGAAATAGCTCTCGTCCGGGAACCGGCGCGTGCCCTCCTGGCACCAGCGGGATGACTCGTTCCGGTCACCCAGGTCCAGTGACGTGGCATAGAGCATCCAGATCGTTTCATCCGCGTCCGCAAGATACGGATCGGCGTCATACGCCTGCGAGGCGAACACCTTCGCCTGGGCCGATTCGGAAATCCGCGCCTCGAGATGCGCCAACAGCGTGAGCGCCTCCGCGCGCCGCGGGTTCGCCAGGTCCTCACCACCCGCCGTCAGGTCCGCCTCGGCGGCGTGCAATAACTGATCGCTGGTCAGCGGACGGGGGTCGAGGTTGAACGCATACCGGATGTACTGCATGGTGCCGCGCAGGTGGAGGGCCGCGGAATCGGGGCCGATCTTGAGGGCCTGATTGGCGAAGTCGATCCCCTGCCTGGTCCACTGATCGGTCGCATCCTTGTTCGCAAACCCCTTCACATGCCGTTGATGCCACGCGATCCACCCACGCTCGATCACCGGGGTCGTCCACTTGGGATCGAGCTTGCTCGCCTTCGCCAGCACGGAGTCCGCGTTCGCCAGCGCCCGGGCAGCCGCCGCCGTGTCGTTGGACGCGAGCAGCGGCTCGACTTGGCGGTCGAACCCGGCCGCCTGCTCCACCAGGTCCCAGGCTTCCTTGTTCCCGGT
>DATNDQ010000138.1:0-12237 GCA_035553475.1 Gemmatimonadales bacterium | reverse complement strand
CTTCTGTTTCCGTCCGCCGTCCCGGGGCGCTGGATGCTGAAGCCGCGTTCCCCCGCGGACCAATCCCCATAAAGTTCTGAGGACCACGATGACCTCACCGAAAGTCCTGCTGGAGCATCGGAAGGGCGTGGGCGCCCTGCCGGTCAATCCCGAACAAGCCTGGCGGGCGCTGGCGTGGCTGGGTGGCATTCTCGCGGTCGTCGGCCTCGGCGACTTCGTGCTCGCCTTCATCCCGTGGGGCTCCGGGCCCGAATGGGAGTTCGGGACCGTCGCGTCGGTCTTCGCGGGCCTGCCGCTTCCCACGTTGGGGCTGGCCGCCATTCTCGGCGCCGCGTACGCGCGCGGCCGACGCAAGACGGTGATCACGCTCGGCGTGCTGCTCGTCCTCCTCGCCATCGCGTTCGGCGTGATGCTCGTGACCTTCCTGACGGACATCCCGATCGCCCTCAAGTCCGGGGCGCAGGCAGAGGTCATGCTCGGCCTGAAGAAGGCCATGCTGAAGACCGTGCTGCTGGGGGCCGTGTTCGGAATTGCCTACCTGGTGGCGGGGATAAAGGCTTTGAGGGTCGGCATTTCCTCTTGAGGCGTCAGCGCCACAAGTTGTTGGGGTGTGGGCGCACACGGCCGTGCCATTGGGGTACATTTGGTGTTGATAATTGTGTCGTAAATTGTTGTATCATAATCAATTAACATGCTTACTGGACCTGCGTTTAGGATTGGCCCAGAACCTGCAAATGTGGCCCCCCGGGAAGTAAGGATTTCTTAGTCACACCTCACACCTAACGGGTGGGTCCATGACGAAGCGCGGCATGTTGGCTTTGGGGCTCGTGAGCGGGTTGCTGGCGGCGCCGGCAGTTGCGAGCGCAGGCGGCCCCGGCTCCCTCAACTTCGACAACTACTGCGTCACCGGAGCGATCCAGGTCTG
The DNA here is from genome assembly GCA_035553475.1 of Gemmatimonadales bacterium. Lineage (GTDB taxonomy): Bacteria > Gemmatimonadota > Gemmatimonadetes > Gemmatimonadales > GWC2-71-9 > 40CM-2-70-7. The sequence continues at coordinate 11,312 of DATNDQ010000138.1, read as the reverse complement.
CGCGAGTGTCCGGCTCCAGTCGGTCGCCGGCCACCTGACGATGCAGGTCTGGAACCTTCAGGGGACCCTGGGCTCGGTGAACACGATCACCTCCATCGGGCTCTATCATTCGAACGCGCTCTACAACTTCACCGGATCGCTTTCGAACTACGCCGTGACCTATCAGCAGAACGGTCATAGCACGAACATCTCGAACTACTGGACTGCCGGTGGCGCCACCGACATCAAGACCCTCGGCGGCGTGAACACCGAGCTGGCCCTCGGCACCTCGGGCAACAACGGGATCACGGGCTGCACCAACCCGGGCGGGAAGAACTCCCAGCACTGGTCGACCTGCAATTCGTTCCCGGGCGTGCCCTTCGTCCAGTTCGACTTCAACTTCGCGGATAACGCGCAGTTCGATCTGACAAGCACCCAGCTCCGCTGGCACTCGACGCAGGTCCCGATCGCCGGCTCCCTCAAGTGCGACACCGGCGGCAATGGTGACTACCCGGCTTGTATCGGCTCGAACAACGGCCCCGGCGGGAACGTGACCCCCGAGCCGGTGACCATGGTGCTGCTCGGCACGGGTCTGGCCGGCATGGGTGGTGGCGCGCTGCGTCGGCGCCGCAAGCAGGCGGCGGAGAAGACCGCGGCCTGACCCCGCGGATTCGACGCCTGGAGAGCCCGGCCTAGAGAGCCGGGCTCTTTTTTTGCTACCTTAGGGGCTGATGACCACCCACTATTTCAGCGTAGACGTCGAGGAGTACTTCCAGGTCTCGGCCTTCGAAGGAAGCGTTCCCCGCACCAGCTGGGACCACCTGCCGTCGCGCGTGGAGGCCTCCGTCTACGGAATCCTCGACCTGCTGGCCCGTCACGGGGCCCGGGGCACGTTCTTCACCCTCGGATGGGTGGCGGAGCGCCATCCGCAGATGATCAAGCGGATCGCGGCGGCCGGTCACGAGGTGGCCAGCCACGGATGGGATCACGTCCGCGTCACGCATCAGACCCCCGAGGAATTCCGTGCGTCCGTGAAGCGGTCCAAGGCCTGCCTCGAGGAGCTCACCGGCACGCAGGTCCTCGGATTCCGCGCGCCGTCCTTCTCCATCGTGCCGGGGCGTGAGTGGGCGCTCGACCTCCTGATTGAGGAGGGGTACCGCTACGATTCGAGCCTCTTTCCCATCCGGCGTCCCGGAGGCTACGGCTATGCGTCGGCGGGGCGCGACCCGTTCGTGCTCGAGCGCGCCGCGGGGAAGCTCGACGAGTTTCCGCCCGCGACCTTGCGGCGCTTCGGCGTGAATCTGCCGGCAGGTGGTGGTGCGTATTTCCGGATCCTCCCGTACGCGCTGGTGCAGCGCGCCTTCCGGTCCTTCGAGGCGCGAGGCGTACCGGGGACCTTCTACATGCACCCCTGGGAGATCGACCCCGACCAGCCGCGGCAGCAGGCCAAGTTGTCGTCCCGGTTGCGACACTACACCGGCCTGTCCCGGACCTTGCCGCGCCTCGAGCGCCTCTTGAGCGAATTCCGCTTCACGGCCATCGCCGACCGCTTTACGCGCACCGCGAGTCTCGCCGCGTCGTGACCGAATCCGCCGGCATCGCCGTCGCCCCGTTCACCGGAGCCAGCCAGGAATGGGATGCTCTGGTGGAACGGAGCCCGGGAGGCACGCACTTTCATCGCTGGGGCTGGAAGCAGGTGATGGAGCGGGCCTTCGGCCACGAGTGCACGTTTCTCGGCGCCATGGAGCAGGGCTCCCTGCGGGGCGTCTTGCCCCTCACGAGCGTCCGGAGCATGCTCTTCGGCCGGTTTCTCGTATCCATGCCCTTTGTCAACTACGGCGGCCCCCTGGGGGACCAGTCGGCGGTGCAGGCACTCGCTCGCGATGCCGTCGCGCGCGCCGACCGTACCGGGGTGAAGCTGCTCGAGCTTCGCAGCCGCGTGGAGCTTCCCCTCGATCTGCCTGCGTCGCACCGGAAGATCACCGTCGTCCTCGATCTCCCGACCCGTGACCCGAAAGTCCTGTGGGAAAGCCTTCCCGCCAAGGTGCGCTCCCAGATCCGCCGCCCGCAGAAGGAAGGCGTGACCGTGGCCTTCGGTCCCGACCAGCTCGACGGGTTCTACCGCGTGTTCGCGCGTCATATGCGCGACCTCGGCACACCGGTGCAGTCGCGGCGGCTGTTCGAGGAGATCCGGTCGGTGTTTCCGAACGACGCCTGGTTCGGGTGCGCGTGGCTCAAGGGTGAGCCGATCGCGGGCGGGTGTGGCTTCCGGTGGGGAAATGAGTTCGAGATCACCTGGGCGTCGGCGTTGCGCGCGCACCAGACCATCGCGCCGAACATGGCGCTCTATTGGGGGTTCCTCGAGCGCTGTGTGGAGCAGGGGGTAACGCTCTTCAACTTCGGGCGCTGCACGCCCGACTCGGGGACGCACCGCTTCAAGCGGCAATGGGGTTCGCGCGACGAACCGCTCTGGTGGTACGCGCACGGCGCCGCGACGACGCCCTCTCCCGACGATGGCGCATACAGCTGGGGACCACGGCTCTGGAAGTTCCTGCCCGTCCCCGTCGCCAACGTCATCGGTCCCCGCATCGTCAAGTTCATCCCGTGACGCAAAAAGTCCCCGTGCTCGTTTTCGGCACCGGCCTGACGGTACTCGGCGCCATTCGGCTGCTGCACCGTTCGGGCACGCCGTTCTGGGTGGTAGGAGACGGCGGCGAGTTGGCGGGACGTTCGCGCTGGTTTCGCACGGCGCCGCCGTCCACGTCGGGCGCCGATCCGGCGAAGGATCTCGCGGGATACCTCTCGGGGCTCCCCTTCGAGCGAGCCGTTCTGCTGCCGTGTTCGGACGCGTGGGTGCAGCGGGTGGCCGCCGTCGCGGCGCGAGTCGGACCGCGATTCGTCGCCAGCGTGGCCGCGTCCGAGACCCTCGAACGGCTCGTCGACAAGTGGCATCTCGCGGAGATACTTCAAGAGCTTGGGCTCCCGCACCCACGCACCGTCGCCATCGCGGCCACACAGGATCCGGACTCGGTGCCGGAAGAAGTTCTGAAGGGCGCGTTCATGAAGCCCCGGGACTCCTTGAACTTCTTTGCCAAGTTCGGGGTCAAGGCGTTCCGCATTTCCTCGCGTGCCCAGCTCCGGGAGTGCCTCGGCCGGCTCGCGGGAACGGGTCTCGAAGTGCAACTTCAGGAATACGTCCCCGGTCCGCCGAGCAACCACTACTTCGTCGACGGATTCAGAGACCGCACCGGCCGGGTGACGGGCACGCAGGCTCGTCGCCGCATGCGGATGTATCCTCCGGATTTCGGCAACAGCACGAGCTTCGAGTCCATTCCCCCCTCGGACGTTCAGCCCGCGGTGGACGTGATGACCCGCTTGCTCGCTCATCTCAAATTCCGGGGGGTGTTCAGTGCCGAGTTCAAGCGCGACGAGCGCGACGGCGTCTTCCGGCTCATCGAGGTGAACGTGCGACCCTGGTGGTATGTGGAATTCGCGGGGCGCAGCGGCATGGATGTCACCGCCATGGTGGTGCGCGACGCGCTGGGGGAGACCGTGGAGCCGGCGCCGCCGTCGCGCGCGGGACGCCGGTGTGTCTATCCCTACTACGACTACTTCGCGTGCCGCGAGGGCCTGCGGGATGGCACGCTCACGCCGGGCGAGTGGCTCTGGTCCTGGGCATCCGCCGAGCAGCCTGTATTCCGCTGGTCGGATCCGTGGCCGGCAGTGTCGGCCTCGGCGCAGATCCTCTGGGGCAAGGTGCGTCGTCTGGCCGGTGGCGGAGCCCGCACTTAGGTGGCTGCGGCACTCACCGTCGGAGAGGTTGGCGAAGGCGAGTACGCCCGGTGGGAGAAATTCGTCGCGGCCGCCCCGGGTGGCAGTGTCTACAGCACCCCCGGATACCTCGACGCCCTCTGTACCGCGGCCGGTGGGCGCTTCCGCCTGCTCGCGGCCCGGCAGGGCGAGGAGATCGCCGGGGGCGTGGCACTTTATGAGCGTGACTCGCGCCTGGGCCGTTACGTGTCTCCGCGCCTCCTGCTGTACTACAACGGCATTGTGATCCGGAAGTACGACACCCAGTATCCGTCCGAGTCGACGGGGCGCGTTCTCAAGGTGCTGACCGCGCTCGAGGAGGCGCTGCGCGCATCCCACGCCAGCGTGAACCTCCGCTCGCGTGGGCTTACGGATGCCCGGCCCTTTCTGGTGCAGGGGTGGAGCACGGTACCGAGCTACAGCTACGTCGTGGACCTCTCGGATCTCGCGGCCGCGTGGGGGAAGATCGAACAGAATCTCCGGCGTCTCATTGAACGAGCCGAGTCCCAGGGCCTGACGTTTTCGGAGGATCAGGACTTCGACGCGTTCTTTGCCCTGCACGCCACCACGCTCGAGCGCCACGGGACCGGGGTGTATCTCCCGCGCGAGGCATTCAAGAAGTTTGTGGCCACGCTGGCCGAGCGGAATCTGGGGCGGCTCTATCTGGTGCGGGCACCGGACGGCCGAGCCGTCGCAGCCCAGCTCTGCCTGCTCGGCTCGCATCCGGTGTCACACACTGCGAGCGCCGGCGCCGATCCGGAGTTCAACAAGGCCGGCGCCTCCGCGTTCTTGCGCTGGCGGGCGTTTCAGGCGCTCGCCAAGCTCGGGTTCCGCGCCAACGATCTCACCGACGCATCCCTCAACCCGGTCACGCATTTCAAGAGCCAGTTCGGCGGATCGCTGGAGCTCACGCTCGTGCTCCAGAGCCGGGTGGCCACGAGCTTCCGCGCGGGTACGGCCCTCGCGAATGCGGGGTGGGCCGCTCGCGCGCACCTGGCATCGCTCGCGCGCCGCTTGACGGGCAAGGGCACCTCATGAGCGCCCGCACCGGTGCCGATCTCCTCGTCGAGGGTTTCGAAGCCCTGGGGGTGGATTGCGTCTTCGGATTGCCGGGGACGCAGGTGGTCGCCGTGTTCGAATCCCTGCGTCGCCGCGGCCTCCGGGTCGTGGTGCCCACGCACGAGCTGGCCGCGGGGTTCATGGCCATGGGATATGCCCGTGCCTCGACGGAATCCCGGCCCGGCATCCTCATCACTATTCCCGGACCCGGCTTCACCTACGCCCTGACCCCGCTGGCCGAAGCGATGCTGGACGGCGTGCCGCTGGTGTTGGTCACCCTGGCCCCCACGCGCGGGCCCGACGGCGGCCCCGGATTCCAGGCCGTCGATCAGTCCGCCATCGCCCGGCCGCTCGTGAAGGAGATCGTGGACGTCCCGGATGCGGGTGCCGTGCCGGCGGCGCTCGCCCGCGCGGCGGCCCGCGCGATCGCTCAGCCTCAGGGCCCGGTGCTGCTGCATCTGGCCGAAGGAGCCTTGGGGGAGCTCACCGGCACGCCGGCTCCGGTTCCGCCGGTCGCTCCGGGTCATTCGGCTCCGGACTTCTCGGAGGCCCTCGCCGCGTTGCGCCGGGCGGAGCGCCCCGTCGTCGTGGTCACCGGGGACTTCGACGCCCCGGGGCTTGGCATGATCGCCGCCCGCGACCGCGTACCGGTTTGCGTAACCGCGGCGGCCCGCGGCGCGTTGCCTGATGATCACCGGTGGGCACTGACGTTCGACGATCAGCGTACGTCGGTGTCGGCGCTGAACGAATTCCTGGCCACCGTGGACTGCTGTCTGGTGCTTGGTGGCCAGCTGAGCCATGTCGCGACCGCGGGGTACGCCCTGAACCTGCCGGACCAGCACATGATCTGGGTTCGACCCGCGGCCGGGGGCGGGGAACGATATTTCCCCAAGGCCAGGAAGATTGAGGGGGAACCGCGGGACCTGGTGGAGGCGTGGCGACGACAGGGCGCGGCTCCGGCATCCAAGTGGACCGATGAGCAGATGCGGGATTGGCACGCGCGCCTCACGCGGGAACGCCGGATGGCCTTGCCCGAGCCACGGGTCCACGGCGTCGAGGGGAACACCCCGGAGGGGTTCTTCGACGGGTTCGGAAAGGCGGTGCCCCGGGATGCGATCGTGATCACGGACTCGGGGCTCCACCAGGTCCTCGCGCGACGGCACCTCGAGGTGTCCGAGCCCCGCGGGTTGCTCTTCCCGAGTGACTTTCAGTCCATGGGATTCGGCATTCCGGCGGCGATCGGCGCCCATCTCGCGGCGGGAACGCGCCCCGTCGTCGCGTTGGTCGGGGATGGCGGTTTCCTGATGACCGGCCTCGAGATGCTCACGGCCGTGAAGGAATCAGTGCCACTCGTGGTCGTGGTGTTCAACGACGGGCAGCTCAACTTGATCCGCCTGCAACAGATTCGCGAATACGGGCGTGAGCATGGCGTGGCCGTGCCGGCGATCGACTACGAAGCGTTTGCGCGGGCGGCGGGGATTCTGTACCGGTTGGTGGACGGAGATCCCGCGCTCGCGCTCCGCGATGCGCTCGCGGCCAACGCGCCCGCGCTGGTGGAGCTGCGACTCGGCGACTCGCCGGCCGTGACCCGCACCCGCGCGACAAGCCTGGTCCGGGAGACGGCCCGCGGCGTGCTGGGCAGATCTTTCGTGAAATGGCTGAAGCGGCGCTTCCGGTGATCAGGCGGCAACTCCCGGTCTACTCTCCCGTCACGTTGAGCGGCGTCACCCGCGCGGGGACGGCGTTGGTGCGTCCATCCGAAGTGGAGGCCCTGCGGGCCGAAGTCGCCCAACGATACCTGGCCTCGCGCGTCGAACTGACGGCCAGTGGCACGCAGGCCCTGCAGGTCGCCATCACAGTCGCGCAGAAGCGCGTTGGCGGTGCGGTCGCCTTGCCGGCGTTCCAGTGCTACGACCTCGCGTCGGCGGCGGTCGGCGCCGGCGCCCGGATCGCGCTCTATGACGTGAACCCCCGCACGCTCGCTCCCGACATCGATTCCGTCCGCCAGGCGATGCGGGCCGGCGCGCGGACGGTCGTGATCGCGCCGCTGTATGGTATACCAGTGGAATGGGAGTTCCTCGCGAAGGAGATCGAGTCCGCCGGAGGCGTCGCCATCGAGGATGCCGCGCAGGGGCATGGCGCCACCTGGCACGGGCGGCCCCTGGGGGCCTGGGGTGGCCTCAGTGTGTTGAGCTTCGGCCGGGGGAAGGGATGGTGTGGCGGTTCCGGAGGTGCATTGCTCGCCCGGCAAGGATGGGAGCGCGAGGAGCTGCCTGCGTTGCCGGCGCCGTCACTCACCGACGAGCTGCGGGTGGTCGCCCAGCTCAAGGCCCAATGGATTCTGGGACGTCCCTCGCTCTACGGCCTCCCCGCCGCCCTGCCGGGATTGCACCTCGGCGAAACGGTCTATCATCCTCCTCGGGTGCCGCGGCGGATTACCCGCGCGGCGGCAGCAGCCGCACGTGCGCACGCGGCCGCCTCCGACCAGGAAGCCCATTTCAGACGGAAACGTGCGGAGCAGTTCGTGCGCAGGATGTTCGTTCCGCCCGAAGGTGGGGTGGCAGGTTACTTGCGGATGCCCGTCGTGACTCCGACCCACATGACGCCTGCGCACACCGCACTGGGCGTCGCCCGAAGCTATCCCACCACACTCGCCGGTCTTCCTGTGGTACGCGAGCGACTGGTGGGGTCGGGCCCGTATCCGGGGGCGGAGGAGCTGGCGGCGCGGCTGGTGACGTTGCCGACGCACTCGTGGGTGACGCCCCAGGAGGCGGCCCGGATCGAGACCCTGGCATCAGCCTTTGGAGAATGAGGAAATGACCGCGAAAGCGGACTCGCAAGACGCATTGACCCTCGTGGTGTCGATCGACACCGAAGAGGACAATTGGGACCCGGTCCGCGAGCGGCTCACGGTGGAGAACATCCGTGAACTGCCACGCCTGGACCGGATGTTCGAGCGTCTGGGGGTCCGGGCGACGTACTTCACCACGTATGAAGTCGCGAGCACGCCCTGGTGCCTGGATATCCTCCGGGGGCTGTCGGCGTCGGGCCGCGCCGAGATCGCCGCGCATCTGCATCCCTGGAACACCCCCCCGGTGCAGCTGCAGCTCACGCCCCGGAACACGATGCTCGGCAATCTCCCGATCGATCTCCAGCGGGCGAAGATCGAAACCCTCACGCAACTCCTGTCGGCGGGTGTGGGACGGCATCCGCACAGCTTCCGCGCGGGCCGTTGGGGACTCACCCATGTCACCGCCGCGGCGCTCATCGAAGCGGGATACCGCGTGGACTCGAGTGTCACGCCCTTCCGGAGCTGGCGTGCCGATGGCGGGTTCAGCCACATCGGCGCGCCCATCAACGTCTACCGGCTCGACGGGCGGAGCGATCACCGGGTGCCCGTGCAGGCCGGGGAGCTGATCGAAGTCCCCGTGTCGTGGGGATACACGCACGGGTCGTGGCGAGTCTTGTCCCGCATCGACGACCTGGTGAGCCGCTCGGTGCCGCGGCGGTTCGGACTCGACCGCGCGATGGAAATGCTGCACGTCGTGAACCACGTCGTCTTGAGTCCGGAGATCGAAGCGCTGGACGACATGGAGCGCCTCGCGCGGAAACTCATCGCGCGGGGCGCCCGGCATCTGCACATGACGTTTCACAGTCCCAGCCTCGTCCCGGGCCTCAGTCCCTTCGCCTCCACCGCCAAGGAGGTCGACCTCCTGTACGCGCGGCTGTCGGGGCTGATCGAGCGGATCTCCAAGACCACCCCGGTACGGTTTGCGACGGTCGGCGAAGCGGGGGTGCTGCTCGCGCCCAGGCGCGTCGAGTCCCTCCAGATGCCTGCCGCGAAGGTGACGCGGAAGCTGGTGGTCGTGAGCTACCATTTTCCGCCTGACCCGGCCATCGGCGGTCTCCGCTGGTCCGGACTCACCAAGTATCTCGCTCCCCTCGGCTGGCGCAGCTGGGTCGTCACGACGGCACGCAACGAGCAGCCGCCTCCGGGCGTGACGATCGTCCATCGTCCGCGGCGCCGCACCCTCAACGATCTCTATCGGAGGTTCAACGAGTGGCGCCGCCGACGCGCGGCGGCGGCGGTGGTCCCCTCCGAACCGGGTGCCCCGGTCCGCGCATCCGCGGGTCGCCGTCGCTCGGGCGGTTGGCTGGCGTCTTTTCGGTATGAGGGCGGTGTGCTCCTGTCACTCCCCGACGAGGGCCGGGGATGGATTCTGCGCGCGGCGAGCGCGACGCGCACCCTGCTGGCGCGGGAGCGCCCCGACGTGATCGTCTCGAGCGGCCCCCCGCATTCGGCGCACCTCGCGGCATGGCTGGCGACTCGTTTCCGCAAGGTCACGTGGTTCGTGGACCTGCGGGACCCGTGGGCGGGACCGCTTTCGGACGCGTGGCGGGATACCCCGTTCTTCAAGTCGCGCATCGCGCGCTGGTTCACCACCAGGTTCGAGCGCCTCGCCCTGCGGTCCGCCACGGCGGTGATTTGCAACACCCGCGAGTTCACGGAAGCGCTCACGCGGCGCTACCCGGATCTGCACATCCAGTGGGTCCCCAATGCCGTGGACCGCTCGCTGTTGCCGCCCCCACTGGCGGATCGGTATCCCGGTCTCTCGCTGGCGCACGTCGGCACGCTCTACGGAGGCCGGAACCTGGGTCCCGTCCTGCGAGGCATGCGGCGTCTCTTCGATCGAAACCCGGACGCCGCGAATGACGGTGCGATGCTCCGTATCGCGGGCCACGTCGAAGAGCCGTACCTCTCCGACCTTCGCCGTCAGGTACGGGACCTCGGCCTGGGGCGGTGGGTGGAGTTTCTGGGAACCCTTCCGCGCGGCGAGGCGCTGGGACTGATGTCGCGCTCCCGCGTCGGATTGGTGCTGGCGCAGGGGCAGGAGTTTCAGGTTCCCGCGAAGCTCTATGAGCTGGTATCGATGGGGGTTCACACCCTGGTCCTGGCGCCCGCGGACAGCGCCGCGGGAAGCGAGGCCAAGCGGGTCGGCGCCACGGCCATCGACCCCGAGGATACCGAAGCCATCGCGGCTTTTCTGGGAGGGGTGCGGGACGGCACGCTCCCTGCGTTGAACGGCGAGTCGGTAGACTACAAAACGCTGGCACCCCGGGTGGCCCGCGTGCTGATCCATCCGCTGCCCCCCGGGGCCATGCCCTCAGAGGAGTTCGCCTGAGCCGATGTGCGGCATAACGGGGTTGATGGTGTCGTCGTCCCCTCGAGGGGCGGCGCTGCGGCCGGTCCTCGACGCGATGCGGGATGCGATCGCGCATCGCGGCCCCGACGACGCGGGCTCCTGGACCACGGAGACCTCCACCGCCGCGGTCGGCCTCGGCTTCCGCCGCCTCTCGATCATCGATCTCTCCGCGCTGGGCCATCAGCCCATGACGTCCGAGTCGGGGCGCTTCACCATGGTGTTCAACGGGGAGATCTACAACTTCCCGGATCTGCGCCGTGAGCTCGAGGGGATGGGGGCAAGGTTTCGCGGTCACTCGGATACCGAAATCATGCTCGCCGGATTCGAGCGGTGGGGAATCGCGGCGACCTTGCCCAGACTCGTCGGGATGTTCGGCATCGCGGTGTGGGACAGTCAGCGGCAGGTGCTGACGCTCATCCGCGACCGGTTGGGGAAGAAGCCCCTGTTCATCTATTCCAGGCCGGGCACGATCCTCTTCGGGTCGGAGCTGAAGGCGCTCGCGCAGGGCCCCGGCTTCGAGCGCGAGGTGGATCCCGCGGCGCTCACCGCCTACCTGCGCTTCCTCTATGTGCCGGCGCCGGGGAGCATCTACCGGAACGTCGCCAAACTCCCGCCTGGTCACTATCTCGAGGTGAAGGACCCCAGCGCACCGTTGCCGGAGAGCACGCCCTACTGGAAAGTGGAGGACGCTGCGCGCGCCGGTCTGGCGAACCCGTGGACCGGAACCGTGAAGGAGGCGACCGACGAGCTCGAGCGGCTGCTCACGGAAGCGGTGACCATGCGGCTGCAGTCGGATGTGCCGCTGGGCGCATTACTCTCGGGAGGGATCGACTCCTCCACCGTGGTGGCGCTGATGCGGAAGGCGGCGACCGGTGCGGTGAAGACGTTCACGATCGGGTTCGACGTCGCGGCACATGATGAATCCCGGCATGCGGCCGAGATCGCGAAGTATGTCGGGACCGACCACACGGCGCTGACCCTCACGGGTGAGGACGCGCTGGCGGTGGTGCCGAAGTTGTCCACGATGTTCGACGAGCCCCTGGCGGACCCGTCGCACATCCCGACGTACCTGGTCAGTGAGCTGGCACGCCGGCAGGTGACGGTCGCGCTGACGGGAGATGGCGGAGACGAGCTGTTCGGGGGATACAACCGGTACACGGCGGGCACGCGGATCCTTCCCGACGCGGCATCGCTGCCGGGCGGGGTGCGCCGGGCGATTGGATGGGGCGTCGGAGCGGTCTCACCGGACGTGTGGGACCG
>DATNDQ010000137.1:0-5704 GCA_035553475.1 Gemmatimonadales bacterium | reverse complement strand
TGGGGTTCGCCGAAACGCGCCTGGCGAGCGCCCGACCGGGAAACCCGGCGTGCCCCCGCTCCGTCAGGCTTCTGATTCCCCCGGACCACCTCTCCCTGTGGAGGCTCGCGTGCTCCGTCCGCTTTGTGCTCTCGCCCTGTTTGCGACTCCCCTCTTGGCGCAAGCCCCGGTCGACGTCCCCGCCGACTCCACCCACTGGGGGCTCCAAGGGCAGGCCGACGTCGTGGATTACCAGGGGAAGCGCAGCATCCATTTGGACGGAGGCGCGGCGGTGCTGAACAACGTTGACATGCGTGACGCCGTGATCGACGTCGACGTCTCGACCCCCGCGGCGCGCGGATTCTTCGGCATCCAGTTCCGCCTGGACACGAGCGGCGCGAACGGCGAATGGGTCTACCTCCGGCAGCATCAGTCAGGATACCCGGACGCGATGCAGTACACGCCAGTGCTCAATACCGGTGCCAACTGGCAGCTCTACAATGGTCCGGGGTTCACCGGCGCTGTCGACATTCCCCGCAACGAGTGGTTCCACCTCCGGCTCGAAGTGTCGGGGGCGCAAGCCAAGCTGTACGTCAAAGACACGGTTACGCCGGCGCTCGTGATGACGGATCTGAAAAGCGGAATCGAGAAGGGACAGCTGGCGCTCTACGTGCTCACCGGCGCGACCTACTTCGCCAACTTCCGGATTCGTCAGACCGCCGACGCGCCCTGGGTACGTCACTGGCCCGCCATGCCCGCCGGGACCCTGGTGCACTGGAAGATCTCTCCGTCCTATGACGCGCTCGCCCGCAATCTCGAGCGCCCACCCTCCCTCGCGGATGAGGATTCGATGCGCTGGGATGCCGTGGACGCCGAGCCGCCCGGGATCGTGGCTCTCTACCGGTATCGGCAGGCGCCGCACCTGCACGTCACCTTCCAGTCCGACTTCTCCACCCGGCTCCAGCCACAGCCGGGGACGAAGGTGCTGTACGCTCGGACCACGATTCAGTCAGATCGTGACCAGGTGAAGAAGCTGTACGTGGGCTATAGCGACGACGTGAGCGTGTTCCTGAACGGGCGGATTCTCTACCGGGGCCGGAGCGCGCAGAGCTTTCGCGATCCGCGTTTCCTGGGCATCGTCAATCCGGAGAATGACGCGGTGTATGTGCCGCTGAAGAAGGGAAGCAACGAGCTCGTGCTGGCCGTCAGCGAGCTGGGTGGCGGGTGGGGATTCAATTGTCGCCTGGTCGACGTCGGGAACTGACTCCAAGGAGCCTTCATGCGAAAGACCGCTTTGCTGGCCGTTCTGCTCGCCACGCCGGCCATGGCCCAGAAAGCACCGGCCACGGGCCGGGACCTGATTCAGACGATGCGGGATGCGTACGGCAATCGCTGGTTCAAGACCCTCACGTTCACCCAGAGCACGACCCGGGTGGATTCGACTGGCAAGTCAACGGTTACCACCTGGTACGAGAGTCTCCGCTATACGGACGCGCGGGGAACGCAGCTGCGTATCGACATTGGAGATCCCAAGCAGGGCAACGGCGTGATCTACACGGTGGACTCGCTGTGGCGCTTCCGCGGTGGCAAGGCGTTGGGCGCCTTGCCCTCCGGAAATCTCCTGCTGCCCCTCGTCGAGGGGATCTACGTCGAGCCGGTGGAGCGGACGTTGCATGAGCTCACGCCTACGGGTGTGGACTTTTCCAAGCCGGTCGTCAACGGCAGCTGGCACGATCGCCCGGTGTGGATCGCCGGCGCCACCGCGGCGGGGGACACGACGTCACCGCAGATCTGGGTGGATGTTCAGAACAAAGCCGTCGTGCGGGCCATCTTCGCGCCGGTGCCTGGCGCGACGCCGGTCATGGACATGCGCTTCGAGAAGATCGTTATGGCGGGGGGCGGCGCGCTCGCGACCCGCTGTGAGTTCTACGTCGCCGGAAAGCTCGAGCAGGCGGAGGACTACAACGACTGGAAGACTGATATTGCGCTGTCGCCCGGCCTGTTCGACCCGGCGACGTTCAGCACGGCGCCGCATTGGGTGAAGAACTAATGGACGCCCGCCGCCTGTAGGCTGTCGGCGATTCCCTTGCCGATCGCCGCGCCCCAGCGCTGCCCGATCTGCTGGCTTTCCGCGAGCATGTCGGGCTGCGCCGAGGCGAGATGCTTTCCGGTGGGGCTCTCGTAGAACTGCTCGAGTTGCTTGAGCTCGTCCAGGGAAAAGCGGCTGGTGTAGATCGGCACCAGCGAGTCCGCCAGCTGAGGGAGATTCTGCCGCATCCGCGCGGCGAACGCGTCCCAGAACGCCGGGGGAATCGTCGGGTTCGCCGCCCGCTCGGCCGGGATCAGGTTGCCGATGGCCTTCTGCATGACGTTCACGACCCCCGTCAGTTGCAGCAGATGCTTGACGACCGCCGCCTTGGCGGCGTCATCCGACGCCCCAGCCTTCGGTGTCTGAGACCCGGCAGTGCCCGCAAGGCCGATCGACAACACTAGCGCAACGCGCAGACCATTCGCGGTCATCAATGAGTCCTTTCTTGCATCCGTTTGACTTCGACTTCTGCCGCAATAAAGCCGAACGCGGGCCATCCGCCGGACTCGATCGCGCGCCCGAACCAGTCCAGGGCTTTCTTTCTGTCTCCCTTGACGAGATACCAGTCGCCGATGCCATAGCTGAGCGTCGCCACGGAGATGTCGTCGGTGTCGGCGGGCATGAACGCACTGTCGGGCGAAACCTGGTGCCGGTACAGCCGCAGCCGCCTCGTATAAATGATGTTGGTATGGACCGAGTCCGGATGGCGATCGAGTAACGCCTGCGCCTCGGCGTGGTGCCCCGATCGCGAGAGTGACATCCAGAGCCAATCGGTGGATCCGGCCCGCTCGCTCGAGTCGGGTGCCAGCGGGAGCGCCCGCGTGAAAGTGTGTGACGCGGCGTCGAAATCGCCGCGCAGGAACTGAATAATCCCCAGATGATAGAGACAGCCGTAGTCCATGCTGTCGAGTGACAAGCCCTTCGTGAGATCGGCGTAGGCTCTGTCGAACTCCCGGATGGACAAGTAGCGATGCCCGCGCTCCCGGTAGAACGCGGTGTCGTTCGGCGCCAACGCCAGTCCCTTCGTGTACGTCGCGATCGCCTCGCGGTATTCCCGGATGGCGACCTGGGCGGCGCCGAGGCGCGCGATCAGCACCACGTTCTGCGGATCCTTGGCCAAGGCACTCTCGGCGCGGGCCACGCCACCTGTGTCCCGTTGCGACTTGTACGTGAGGTACTCGACGGACTGCCCCGCGACGGAAGCGCTCGCGAGGAACAGCATGGCGAGGGTCTCAACCGTGATTCTCATCGCTTCACGGCCAGGACGGTCGTGTCGGGACGTTGGGCGTAGTGGACGCCGGCGCCGCTGACCAGAAGCCGCGGCTGCCCGGTGACGTCGAGCGCCATGGCAATGTCACGCCCGTCGCCCAAGGAGTCTATTGATGTCGTGGTCCAGGACCCAGTGCTGCTGCACGCGGCGGAACAGTGCAGGATGACCGTCGTTCCCTTGTAGTAGCCGTATGACGTCGCCACCCACGGTTGCCCTGCTGCGTCGAGCAGCAGTGAGATATCCGTGCCCGCATTTGCAGGGAGCGTGGCGCGAGTCCAATTCGCGACGTTCAAGCAACCGCTTGAGCACGTCACGAACGCGATCGGCCGCCCCGATGATCTACTCCCATAGGTTACGTAGAGGGCGTCGTTCGGCCCTACTTGGATCGACGGCGTGGCTCCTACTTCTCCCGTGTCCAGCTGGACCGAGGTCCAGTTCGCCCGGGAGGTACATGCGGAGTCGCACGCGAGATAGGTCAGTCCATTCCCGGGTCCGCCCTCGATAACAGCGTGGATAGTACCAGACGGCGCCACCGTCAGCGCGTCGTCGTAGTCGAGGAAGGTGCCAGAATCCAGCACCATGGATTGCCACGATGCTGAGTCAGTACAGGCTGAAGCGCAACGGGCGTATTCAATACTGGAGCTGCCATTCGGCGCGCCGCGATACAACAGATCAAGGCCGCCACTTGGATCCGCCGCCAAGGCGCGGGAGTGTGTCCCGAACTGCGAACCAATGAGACCCGTTCGCACGACCCCAAGTCGCCAACTAGTCTTCAGAAAGCAGACTCCACCGCACGTTCCCACTTTGACCTGGCCGGTGCCGCCCTGCCAGTCTTCGTACGCAACAGCGATGCCGTTGGACGTCCGCGTCGATGCTGCATTCGCACCGATGCCACCGTAAATCGAGTCGATTGTTCCCACCATCCATCGCGCTGGATCCTGGCAATTCTGCACGCAGCCCCCATAGTGCAGAGAGCCGTACTCCTCCTCGGCTGTTACGAAGTCGAACTCAGTGTCCGCCAGCGTCATGAAGTCGATTCCGCCCCATGATGGATAGTCTGTAACTCCGTCATCCATCGTGATTCGAACCCAGTCAGGCCCCGGCTTTGGATGCGTGATCGGCGCCTGCGGGACGTCGTGACAACTGGACAGCGTTGCGAACGCGAGGGCCAGCGTGCTGCAGCGAACAAGAGAGGGTCTCAAAGCGCGCTCCCGGTGTGAGCCTCCGCGCAATCTGCGCATCGGTACGACCGAGAGCTAGCCCCGGGCGACAACCTCAGTGCGGTGAGCGTACCCGATCGAGGACGAACCGGATGGCGTCGATGACCAGCTGCGGCTGGTCCTCCTGAATTGCGTGCCCCGCCTGGACCGTCACGATATGCTCGGCGTACCGGGACCGCTGGGCCCACTCTTCGTGCATCGCCCGCCACAGCTCGTGGCCCTGAGCCGTCATGTTCACGTACGCCGGCTTCGGTGAAGGTCGCATGCTGGTGAGCACCGCAAGTGGGATGTCCGGGAGGGGCGTGAGCCCCTCGACGGTTCCAGCGGCCTGGATGCGGACGGTCTCACGGGTTTCGTCGCGTTCGGCGCCAGGTTTCATGGTCTTCATGACGGAGTCGAAATAGGTCCGGAACTGCTCCGGATACTTCGGATCGATTTGTCCCCATCGCTTCACCTGCTGCTCGTGGGTGCCGTCCACTAGCACCAGACCCGCGACATCGTGCGGGTACATCGAGACGTACAATCGGGAGAGCAGACCGCCATACGAGCGGGCGACGAGAATGATGGGCCGCTGGACATGCAGGCTGTCGAGGAGCTGGTGGAGCTCCGTCATCTCGGTGCGCGCCGAGTGATCGCCGGGACCCAACTCGGATTGGCCGAGTCCGGAGCGCGAGTAGAGGACCACACTGGAAAGCTGGGACGCCTGCTGCCAGACCGGCTTCCAGTCTTCCCAGGTGTCACCCAGCCCGGCTTCGAGCACGATGGTGGGGGAACCGGTACCGGCGCGAACGACCTCCAGCCGGTGCGTGCCAATGTTCACCAACTGCGGATTCTGAGCCGTCAGCAGGCAGGGCAGAGCGAGGAGACTTGCGAGCTTCAGAATTCGAACTGCTCCATTTTCTTGAGGCCGAGCCAGAGCGGGATCACCGTTGCTGCGACGCACACCAACGCGACCGCCACCGTGCTGATGATCATCCAGGGCGTTACCACCACCGGGTGCCCCTCGTAAACCGACCGGACGTAGGGATACACGATCTGCGACAATCCGCCGATGACCACCGCTAACAGGGCAATCGTGGTCATCATGAACACCAATCCGCCGAATGACGTCGGGATCTGGGCCGCATTCTCGGTCTCGAACTGGGG